>JBJMLB010000097.1:0-10211 GCA_045805465.1 Conexibacter sp.
CCGAAGCTGATGGCTCTGGAGCTGTTCAAGCCGTTCATCATGGCGCGGCTCGTCGAGCGCAAGGCGGCGCAGAACATCAAGGCGGCCAAGAAGATGGTCGACTCGATGATCCCGGAGGTGTGGGACGTGCTCGAGGAGGTCATCCACGAGCACCCGGTGCTGCTCAACCGCGCCCCGACGCTGCACCGCCTCGGCATCCAGGCGTTCGAGCCGGTCCTCGTCGAGGGCAAGGCGATCCAGGTCCACCCGCTCGTCTGTCACGCGTTCAACGCGGACTTCGACGGCGACCAGATGGCCGTCCACCTGCCGCTCTCCGCGGAGGCGCAGGCGGAGGCGCGGATCCTGATGCTGTCGGCGAACAACATCCTCTCACCGGCGCACGGCGCGCCGCTGGCCACGCCGACGCAGGACATGATCCTCGGCGCGTACTACCTCACGTACGGGCCCGACGAGGCCGAGCTGGCGGCGATCGATCCGGCGAGAGAGTCGCAGCGCCCGCACGTGTACCGCACCGCGCAGGAGGCGGAGTGGTCCTACGAGCACGGCGTCACGAGACTCCACGACCTGGCGGAGTTCCGTCCGGCAGGCCGTGACGGCGGTCACATCCTCACGACCGTCGGCCGTGTCATCTACAACGACAAGATCGAGCGCGCGATCCAGCAGACGCTGGGCGAGGATTTCGACCCCAGCTCCTACGAGTTCGTCAACCGCTCGATGAAGAAGCGCGACACCACGCAGTTCGTCGACGACCTCGTGCAGGCGTACGGGGCCCCGACGATCTCGCAGGTGCTCGACGCCTTCAAGGACCTCGGCTTCAAGTACGCGACGCAGGCCGGCATCACGATCTCCAAGAACGACGTGATCGTGCCGCCGAGCAAGCCGGAGATCCTCGCGAAGTACGAGGCGCTCGTCGCGGAGATCCAGGACCAGTACGACACGGGCCTGATCACCGAGGAGGAGCGCAAGGAGGCGGTCGTCGAGCAGTGGACGGCGGCCACCGAGGAGGTCGCCCAGGCGATGGAGGACAACCTCGACGTCCTCAACCCGATCTACATGATGGCCAACTCGGGTGCGCGTGGCTCGTTCAAGCAGATCCGCCAGCTGGCCGGCATGCGCGGTCTGATGGCGAATCCGAAGGGCGAGATCATCGAGCGGCCGATCCGCGCCAACTTCATGGAGGGGTTGACGGTCCTCGAGTACTTCATCTCGACCCACGGCGCCCGCAAGGGCCTCGCGGACACCGCCCTCCGTACGGCGGACTCGGGCTACCTGACGCGCCGTCTGGTCGACGTCGCGCAGGACGTGATCATCCGTCAGGAGGACTGCGGCACCGAGGAGTACGTCGAGCTGTTCCTGCACAAGGCGGGCGACGAGCCGAACGACAACCTGATCGGGCGCATCGCCGCGGTGAACTTCGGCAGAAGAACGCCGGCGAGAAGACAGCTGCTGGAGAAGGGCCAGGAGATCGAGCGTGCGGACCTGGCGGCGCTCTACGAGGCGCTCGGCGAGGAGAAGGGCCTCAAGGTGCCGGTCCGCTCGGTGCTGAAGTGCGAGGCGCCGACCGGCGTGTGCCAGGCCTGCTACGGCCGCTCGATGGCGACCGGCAACCTCGCGCAGATCGGCGACGCGGTCGGCATCGTCGCCGCCCAGTCGATCGGCGAGCCCGGCACGCAGCTCACCATGCGGACGTTCCACACCGGCGGCATCGCCGGGGCGGACATTACGCACGGTCTGCCGCGCGTCGTGGAGCTGTTCGAGGCGCGCAAGCCGAAGGGCCTGGCGAAGATCGCCGAGGTCGGCGGCGCTGTCACGATCGAGGAGACGGACAAGGCGCTGACCGTCGTCATCACCGACGACGGCGGCGACGAGCACCGTCACACGTTCCCGCGCCGCACGCGCCTGTTCGTCGAGAACGGCGAGAAGATCGAGCCGGGCAAGCAGCTCAACGAGGGGTCGGTCTACCCGCACGAGCTGCTCGCGATCCGCGGCCGGACCGAGACCGAGCTGTACCTCGTCAAGGAGGTCCAGGAGGTCTACAAGTCGCAGGGCGTGGACATCAACGACAAGCACATCGAGCTGATCGTGCGCCAGATGCTCAAGAAGGTCCGGGTCGACCAGAAGGGCGACACCGACCTGCTCCCGGGCGTCTTTGTCGACCGTCACGACTACGCGAGAATCAACCAGGTCGTGATCGACGCCGGTGGCGAGCCGGCCCAGGCCGAGGAGATCATCCTCGGCATCACGAAGGCCTCGCTCAACACCGACTCCTTCCTCTCGGCGGCCTCCTTCCAGGAGACGACGAAGGTCTTGACCGACGCGGCGCTCGAAGGCAAGATCGACCGCCTCAACGGTCTCAAGGAGAACGTCATCATCGGCAAGCTGATTCCGGCTGCCACCGGTCTGAAGCGCTACCGGCGGATCGAGATCGAGCCGGCCGAGCCGCTCCCCCGCGGCATCGACGACGTCGGCCTGCTCGACCACGACGACCTCGCGGCCGAGCTGGGCCTCACGGATGGCGAGGGTCTCCAGGGCTTCGGCCCGGGCCTTGAGGCCGATCTCGCCGAGCTCGACGGGATCGGCGGCGGCAACGGCGACTCGCACGGGTTCGCCGAGGAGCTCGCCGAGCTCGACGTTCCGGACGACTCGCCCAAGGACTGACGCTTTCGGCAGCCCCGTCCGCCGCGGCCCTGCGGGTGCCGTGGCGGGCGGGTCCTGTCAGCTCCGGGTGCGCGCACGTCCGCCTGACGGCGGCCGCACGTGCATCCTCACTGCCACCCGCCCGATCGGCGCTGCTGGTGCACGCCGTTGACTAGCGTTCCCGCTCGATGTGGAGCCCCGACCCTCGGCCCCAGGCCAAGCGCGGCCTGCCCGGCTGGCAGCAGAGAGCCGCCGCCCTCGCCGCTGGCGCCGATGTCGCCTGACTAGCTCGGCAGGCCCAGCATTTCGCCGCCGCGCTAGCTGCGCCGCTCGTCCGCTGGTCCAAGTCCTCCAGATGTCCCTGACCGCGCTGTTCGGCACGCTCATGTACTTCTCGCTGCGCGCCCGGAAGGAGCATCCGTTCGGCTACGGCCCAGACGGGGCGTATCTGCCGCCCATGCCAGCAGCTGACGCACCTGGGGATCTGTGAGCCCCGTTGCCGGTTCCGTCGTGACGAGCAGCGTGGGTATGCCGGCTCCCGCTCGTGCCTCCGCCCACGCCTCGCACGCCTCGCCATGCGCGTCGTCGATCCACGCGAGCGGCCGCGAGCCGCAATACGCGTCGATCGCGTCCAGCTTCCAATGCGCCCGGTTTCTTCCGGGATTGCGGTCGAAGGAGAGATGGGGCCATGCCCCGTCGAGCCCGAGCGCGTGGGGGAGATACTCGTTCGCCTTCTCCTCCCAGCCGGTGCACCACACGGGCTCGAACGCGTCGGCGAGCAGACGCAGGTGTTCGCCCGCGGTGGCCGAAAGGAAGTGGGCGATGCCGTCGACCATCTCGAAGCGCCCCGCCGGCCGCGCGTGCGGCGCGAAGCCGAACAGCGAGATCACGCCGTCCACGTCGACGAGCAGAAGGGGGCGCACGGGATCCTCGACCACCGTGACAGTTTCGCGCGCCGCGCCGAACGTCGGCGCCGCCGGAGCGCGATCCGCTTCGCCCAGCTATCCGGACCGGTACCCTGTCCCTATCCAGGGGACGAACTCAAGCGGTCGCTCCGCACTGCCGACGATGATGGTGAGGAGCCCGTTTCCGCCGCCGGACGCGGCTCGCTGACCACATGACCATCTATCTCGGAATCCTGCTCGCGCTCGCCTGCGCCTTCACGACGAACCTCGCGTTCCTCTACAAGCACCGTGGAGCGAACTCGGCGCCCGCCGTCCACGTCCACCATCCGCTGCGCTCGGCGCGCGACCTGTTCCGTTCGCGCTGGTTTGCGATCGGGATGCTCGTGGCCCTCGGGGCGTGGGGGCTGCACGTCGCCGCACTCGCGCTGGCGCCGATGTCGGTGGTCCAGGCGGTGCTCGCGGGCGGCGTCGTCCTGCTCGCCGTCATGGCCGAGCGGATCTTCGGCTTCGCCGTCGGCCCGCGCCAGTGGGCCGGCCTCGGTCTCACCGCGGTGGGGCTCGTGCTGCTCGGCGTCACGCTTCCGCACGTCAACGGCGCCCAGTCGCAGTTCTCGCTTCCCGGCATGATCGCGTTCGAGGCCGGCTTCGTGGCCGTCGGAGCGCTGCTGATCATTGGCAAGCGGATCGGCGCGCCCGACCATCACCACGGCGTGATGCTCGGTGCCGCAGCCGGCGTGCTGTTCGGCGTCTCCGACGTCGCGATCAAGGCGATCACCGGCCTTGTCGGCGACGGCCTGCTCGGCGCGGTGCTGAGTCCGTGGACGCTCGTCGCCGTCGCCGCCTCGATCGCAGCCTTCTACGCCTCCGCCAAGGGACTGCAGGAGGGCGAGGCAGTCCCCGTGATCGCCCTCACCGGCGTCGCGGCCAACGTCTCCGGCATCCTCGGCGGCATCATCGTCTTCGGCGATCCGCTTCCCGGCACGGCCTTCGGCATCGTGCTGCAGGGCTTCGCGTTCGCGCTCGTCATCGTCGCCGCCGCGCTCACGCCGGCTCCCGTGCGCGCCGTCACGGCTCCCGCCGCCGCGCAATAGCTGTACGCGACGTACAAGCGGGGTTCCGCTCGTCTACCCGGCGGATGGTTGCTCCTCGGTGTGGACGGGGAGTACCTTTGTACGTCGAGGCGTATACGTAGGAGGAGAGTTCGCGATGGTGACCACTGGGCACCCGGCGACAGGCGTCACGGCCACGCTCCAGGAACTGGCGAAGCGGCACCTGTGGATGCACTTCACCCGCATGGGCGCCTACGTCGACGGGGACGTGCCGATCATCGTCCGCGGCGAGGGCTGCTACGTCTGGGACGACCAGGGCAACCGCTACCTCGACGGCCTCTCGTCGCTGTTCTGCGTAAACCTCGGTCACGGCCGCGTCGACATCGCGCAGGCCGGTGCCGAGCAGGCGCAGCAGCTCGACTACTTCTCCACCTGGTCCTACGCGCATCCGCCCGCGATCGAGCTGGCGGCGAAGATCGCCTCGCTCACGCCCGGCGACCTCAACCGCGTCTTCTTCACGACGGGCGGCAGCGAGGCCGTCGAGTCGGCGCTGAAGCTCTCTCGGGCCTACCACAAGGCCACCGGCAACCCACGCAAGACGAAGGTCATCGCCCGCGAGGTCGCCTACCACGGCACCTCGCTCGGGGCGCTCTCGGCGACGGGCATCACGGCGCTGCGCACACCGTTCGAGCCGCTCACCCCCGGCGGCTGCCACGTTCCCAACACGAACGTCTACCGGCTGCCCGACGGCGCCGACCCGGCGGCGCTGGCGGAGACCGTGCGCGACCGCATCCTGTTCGAGGGGCCGGAGACGGTCGGCGCCGTGATCATGGAGCCGGTCCAGAATGCCGGCGGCTGCTTCACGCCCCCTGACGGTTACTTCCAGCGGATCCGCGAGATCTGCGACGAGTTCGACGTGCTGATGATCTCCGACGAGGTGATCTGCTCGTGGGGCCGCCTCGGCACCTGGTTCGGCGCGCAGCGCTACGACTACCAGCCCGATGTCATCACGACCGCGAAGGGGATCACCGGCGCGATCGCCCCGCTCGGCGCGATGATCGTCTCCGACCGCGTCGCCGAGCCCTTCATGCACGGAGCCGACACGTTCCTGCACGGCTTCACGTTCGCCGGCCATCCGATCTCGACGACGGTCGCGCTCGCCGCGATCAACGCCTACGAGCGGGACGGGATCCTCGAGCACGTGCGGGCGAACGAGGCGCCCTTCCGCGCGATGCTCGACTCGCTGCGCGACATCCCGATCGTCGGAGACGTGCGCGGCGCCGGCTACTTCCAGGCGATTGAGCTGGTCAAGGACCGCGACACGAAGGAAACGTTCGACGACGACGAGGCCGAGACGCTGCTGCGCGGCTTCCTCTCCGGCGAGCTGTTCCGCCGCGGCCTGATCTGCCGCGCGGACGATCGCGGCGATCCAGTCATCCAGCTCTCGCCGCCGCTGATCGCCGGGCCCGAGCAGTTCGAGGAGATCGAGGCGGTGCTGCGGCCGGTGCTGGAGGAGGCGACGCGCCGGATGCACGTCAGCGGCGGGACGCGTCGCGAGGGCGTGCGCAGAGCATGAGCGCGAGGGCTAGCACGTGCTGACCGTCAACGAGCTGCTGCGCAGCCTCGACCTGCGCTTGCTGGCAGGCGAGGCGAGCCTCGAGGCGCCCGTCCGCTGGGTCCACATCTCCGAGCTGGAGGACCCGACGCCGTGGATGTCCGGCGGGGAGCTGCTGCTGACGACGGGGCTCCAGCTCGACACGCCGAAGCGCCAGCGCGCGTTCGTCGACTTGCTGGCCGATCACCAGCTCGCGGGCCTCGGCTTCGGCACCGGCTTCTCGCACAGAAGCGTGCCCGACGCGATCGTGGCGACCGCCCGCGATCGCGACCTCCCGCTCGTCGAGGTGCCGTACGACGTGCCGTTCATCGCCGTCACGGAGACGGCCTTCAGCCGGCTCGTCAACGAGCAGTACGCGGTCCTGCGCCGGGCGATCGCGGCGCACGAGCGGCTCGAGCGGATCGTGCTCGCCGAGCGCGGGCTCGACGCTGTCGTCGCCGCGCTCGCGACGCTGATCGGTGGCAGCGTGCTGGCCTACGACGCGCGCGGCACGCTGCTCGTGCGGCGCGCCTTCCGCCAGGAGCTCGACGACGACGCGCTTGTGGAGCTCGGCGCCGAGCTGGCCTCGCGTGCGCGGGCCGGGGAGCGCCAGAGCTTTGCGCCCAGCACGGCCGCGCTCGCGGGCCGCGCCCTCGTGCTGCCCGTGCGCGCGAGCGGCGCGCGCGAGCCGGGCGACACGGAGGGCGGGGCGCCGTTGCAGGCGTGGCTCGTCGCGGTCAAGGACGAGGACGGTTTCTCCGAGCTGGACCGGCTCACGTTGCACCAGGCCGTCACGATCGTCGCACTCGAGCTGCTGCGCCGGCGGATCGCCGAGGACACCGAGCGGCGGCTCGCCGGCGACGTGTTGAACGCGATCGTCAGCGGCGACCTCGCCGGCCCGGAGCTCGCCCGCCGGCTCGAGCCGTTCGGGCTGTCCGAGGGCGTCGGCGCGATCGTGCTCGCAGCCCCGCGGCCGGGCGGCGCCGCGCTCGGCGAGGCTGAGGTTGCGCTCGCGACGGCGCTGCGCGGCGAGGCGACGCAGGGGCTCGTGGCGCGCTCGGAGGGCCTGGCGTGCGCGCTCGTGCCCGGATTGGACGAGGAGGATCTGTTCGCGCTGGCCGAGCGCGTCGGCGGGCGCATCGCCCGCACGCTCGACATGGACGTCCGGCTCGGCGCTGGCCGCGCCGTCGTCGGAGCGCAGGCACGGCGGTCGTTCCACGAGGCGCGCTGTGCGCTGGAGGCGCGCGCGCTGGCGGCGATGGATGGCCGGGGCGCGGAAGCCAACGGCGGCGCTCCGTCCGCGGCCGGCGGCGGCGACGGCGCGCACGCGGTGGTCGCCACCTATCGCGACCTCGGCTCCTTCCAGCTGCTGCTCGCGCTGCAGGACGACGACGCGCTGCGGCTCTTCTGCGACTCGATTCTGGCGCCGATCGAGCAGAGCGAGGGCGCCTACGGCGGCGAGCTGATGCGCTCGCTCGAGGCGTTCATCGAGGAGAACGGCCAGTGGGAGCGCGCCGCCAAGCGGCTGTATTGCCACCGCCACACGCTCCGCTATCGCATGCGCCGGGTCGAGGAGCTGACCGGACGCAGCCTCTCGAACGCACGCGACCGGATCGAGTTCTGGCTCGCGCTGCGCGGCCGCGAGCTCGTCCACTGAAGGTCGCCGCGCAGGCATCCCGAGCCGCTCGGACGGTGCGGGCGGCGTCACCCGCCGCCCGCTGCTACGATCTCGCGCCACATGCCTACGACCAGCCAGCTCGTCCGCAAGGGACGCAAGACGCCGAAGAAGAAGCTTGCCACTCCGGGCCTCAAGTCCGGCAAGGGCCGCAAGAAGAAGGTCGCTGCCCCGCAGCGCCGCGGCGTCTGCACCCGCGTGTACACGACCACGCCGAAGAAGCCGAACTCCGCGCTGCGCAAGGTCGCCCGCGTCCGGCTCACGCACGGCATGGAGGTCACGGTCTACATCCCGGGCGAGGGCCATAACCTGCAGGAGCACTCGGTCGTGCTGGTCCGCGGCGGTCGCGTCAAGGACCTGCCGGGCGTGCGCTACAAGGTCGTGCGCGGGACGCTCGACGCCGCCGGCGTCAGCGACCGCAAGAAAGCCCGCTCCCAGTACGGCGTGAAGGCGAAGTAATGCCGCGCCGCGCAGCAGCTTCCATCCGGACGATCGAGCCGGACGCGATCCATCGCTCCCGCCTCGTCCAGCAAGTCGTCAACCGCGTGATGCTCGACGGCAAGAAGTCGACCGCCGAGCGGATCGTCTACGACGCGCTCGCGATCATCGGCGAGCGCACCGGCAGAGATCCGATCGAGCAGCTCGAGGCGTCGATCAAGACGCTCACGCCGTCACTCGAGGTTCGCTCCCGCCGCGTCGGCGGCGCGACCTACCAGGTGCCCGTCGAGGTCCCTTCGCGTCGTGCCCGCACGCTTGCCGTTCGCTGGCTCGTCCAGTTCGCGCGCCAACGCCGCGAGAAGACGATGGCGCAGCGGCTTGCCAACGAGCTGCTCGACGCTCAGTCGCAGCAGGGCGCCGCCTACAAGCGCAAGGACGACATCTACCGCATGGCGCAGGCCAACAAGGCCTTCGCGCATTACCGCTGGTAGCGCTCCTCTGAGCTTCCAGCATCGCTTTGAAGCGCCGCCGTCGAGCGGCGCTTCGTCGTTTCCGGCCCGCATGGCCTGACCGCAGACCCCGTCGAGGATTCGGCTACCCGACCGGCCGGTCCGTCCGCAGTTCCTCTGCTATATTCCCTCGCCGCCTCCGGTGAGTGCGCGCCAGCTGCGCGCGTTCCCCACAAGGAGGTCACGAGCCATGGAGACTTCCACTCGATAACACGCGCACCCCGGGACGACATTCCACGTCACGACCGGGCCCACTGGGCCCATTTTTGTGCCCACCGCGCCACCACTGAACGCTGAGAAGAAGAGACCGAACCAGATGCCCCGCAAGTACGCCCTCGACAGAACCCGAAACATCGGGATCATGGCTCACATCGACGCCGGTAAGACGACGACGACCGAGCGCATCCTGTTCTACACCGGGCGCACCCACAAGCTCGGCGAGGTCCACGAGGGCGCGGCGACGATGGACTGGATGGAGCAGGAGCAGGAGCGCGGCATCACGATCACGTCGGCCGCGACCGCCTGCGAGTGGGACGGCCATCGCATCAACATCATCGACACGCCCGGTCACGTCGACTTCACCGTCGAGGTCGAGCGCTCCCTGCGCGTGCTCGACGGTTCGGTCGCGCTGTTTGACTCCGTCGCCGGCGTCGAGCCGCAGTCGGAGAACGTCTGGCGCCAGGCCGACAAGTACCACGTGCCGCGCATCGCCTACATCAACAAGATGGACCGCATCGGCGCCGACTTCGCGCGCGGTGTGCAGACGATGATCGATCGCCTCGGCGCCCACCCGGTGCCGATCCAGCTGCCGATCGGCGCCGAGGGTGAATTCCGCGGCATCATCGACCTCGTCGAGAACAAGGCGATCGTCTACAAGGACGACCTCGGCAGAGAGCAGGAGACGGTCGACATACCCGAGCACCTCGCCGACGAGGCCGCCGCCGCTCGCGAGCACCTGCTCGAGGAGGTCTCCCACTACGACGACGGGCTCGTCGAGCTGATTCTCGAGGAGGCCGAGATCCCGGCCGAGCGCCTCAAGCAGGCGATCCGCAAGGCGAGCCTCGAGCTCAAGATGACCCCGGTGCTGTGCGGCTCCTCGTTCAAGAACAAGGGCGTGCAGCCGCTGCTCGACGCGATCATCGACTACCTGCCGTCGCCGCTCGACGTGCCGCCGGTCGAGGGCGTCGAGCCGGTCAAGGGTGAGGACGAGGGCCGTACCGCCACCCGCGACGCAGCGGACGACGCGCCCTTCTCGGCGCTCGCCTTCAAGATCGCGGCCGACCCCTACGTCGGCAAGCTCACCTTCTTCCGCGTGTACTCGGGCAAGCTCCAGGCGGGCGCCCGGGTGCTCAACGTCTCGACCGGCCGCACCGAGCGCGTCGGCCGCATCCTGATGATGCACGC
>JBJMLB010000098.1:0-7845 GCA_045805465.1 Conexibacter sp.
AGGTCGACATCTGGAAGATCGAGGGCGTCGACGCACAGTCCGACGCGCAGATGCTCGCCGAGCAGACGCGTTCGGGGGAGGGTCGCGAGAACGTCGTGTGCGTGCTGCTCGGCCGCGGTGCGAGCGACGCGAAGGTCGACCACTGGCTGCGCGAGGCGGCGCCGGTCGACGGCTTCGTCGGCTTCGCCATCGGTCGCTCGATCTGGTGGGACGCGCTGAGAGGCTTCCTCGACGGCTCCGTCTCGCGCGAGGATGCCGCCTCGCAGGTGGCCGACAACTACCTGCGCTTCATCGGCGTCTACGAGCAGCAAGAAGTCGCGTAGCGCGCGCGGGGCGCCCTGGCGCCGCGCGAAGTCGTTGCGAACCGAGGCTGCGCCGCCGCAGGGTGCGCCGTAGCCTCGACTTCCGATGACCTGGCCGCGCGCGCTTCCCTGGATCGCATTGCTGCTGCTCGCTGGGCTCCTGCTCGGTGACGTGCACGTGCCGCGGTGGCTGGACGGCGGTGGCTCCGCGCTCGTGGCCGACGGATCGGCGAGCGCCCAGCTGGAGCGCGTGATCGACGGCGACACGATCGTCGCCGAGGTCGGCGGCCGCGAGGAGCGGGTCCGCTTCATCGGCATCGACACGCCGGAGACGGTCAAGCCGAACACGCCGGTGCAGTGCTTCGGGCCGCAGGCGCACGACCTCAACGCGCGCCTGCTCGGGACCGCCGGCACGGCGCTCACGCTGCGCTTCGACCGCGAGCTGCGCGACCGCTACGGCCGCCTGCTCGCCTACGTGTACCGCGCGCGGGACGGCCTGTTCGTCAACGCGCGCCTGATCGACGTGGGCGCCGCGCGCACGCTCGAGATCTCACCGAACACCGCGCACGCCGCACAGCTGAGCGATCTCCAGCACGCCGCCCGCGCTGCCGGCCGCGGCCTCTGGAGCGCCTGCTGAGCGTGATCCCGCCCGGGCGCGGCCATTCGACGCGCTGCTAGGGTTTCCTCCCCTATGAAGATGCGACAGAGCCTTGCTCAGCTCGAGCAGGCCTTCTTCGAGGAGACCGCACAGGATCGCGCCCGCCGCGAGCGGTTGCGCGAGACGGCCACCCAGCGGTCCCGGCAGCGCCAGATCCAGCGCGTGCACAAGCACGGCAACTGGCGCTTCGCGCTTCTCGTGCTCTCGATCGTGGTGACCGCCGTCGTGGTGACGGTCGCGATGTTCGAGACGCTCTACTACGTAATGGGCTGAGGTCCACGCGAAGCGGCGGCGCGGCCGCCACGTCGCGTAGACGATCAGCTCTCGGTGCTGATGTCGCGGAGCGCGGCGTCGACCTCCTCGCGCGCGCCCTCCCCCGCGGCCTCCTGCTGGATCTCCAGGTAGACCTCTCTGCGGAAGACGGGTACGTCCCGCGGCGCCTGGATGCCGATCCGCACCTTCTCCCCCATGATCGCGAGGACCGAGACCTCGATGTCGTCCCCGATCATGATGCTCTGGTTGGACTTGCGCGTCAGGACCAACATTGCGCCGATGCCTCCCTGCTGTCCATGGTGGCCGGATGAGCGATCGGACGGCGAAGGCGAATAACGACACCGATCCCTCGAAACGAAGAATAGCCGCACCCCCCGCCGTCCTCCCCATTTACCGGCGGATCGCCGGCGGCCGACATTCGCTAGTCTGCCCGGCCGATGGCACGTAGATCGCTTCGCCCCCAGCTGAACCAGATCCGCACGTGGGTCCGACAGGGCCGCACCGATGCCTGGATCGCTCACCAACTCGAGGTCACGACGCAGCAGATCGCCGCCTTCAAGCGCGAGAACGAGCTCGTGCCTGACGAGGCGGAGCCAAACGGCGCCGTCGAATTCGACGACGAGATCGACCTGCGCGCCGAGGACGACGCGCTGATCGCCGCCGAGCTCGAGGCCGCACAGAAGGCCCGTGAGAAGGAAGAGGCCGAGGCCGCCAAGAAGGCGGCTGCGAAGGCCAGAGCCCGCAAGGCTGCCCCGGCCGACGACGACGAGGCGGAGGACGAGGACGGCGACAAGCCGTCGCGCCGTCGCGGACGCCGCGGCGGTCGTCGCCGCAAGGCGCGCACCGGCCCGCTCGAAGGCACGTTCGACCACGGCGACGAGGGTTACGGCCTCTGGCTCGACCCTGCCGTGCAGGACGACCCCGTCTACGCCGAGCATTGGGCCGGCCACCGCCCCGTCGAGATCACGATCGAAGAGGACCAGATCGTCATCCGCCGGGTCTCCGACGACGACTGAGCCGTCGCCTCGCCGCGTCTGGCTGCGACCACCGGCTTAGCCGGCGGTGCCCCGGGGTTCGCCGTACGCGAGTACGGCTTCACCCCTGCTTCCTTGCCAGACACGACGACTCTTCCGGCTCAGCGCCGTCGGTGCTGTTTCTATGGCTGGTCGAGCGGGGCTTGCTGCTGTGCGATCTCGTCCGGATCGCGCCGGCGGCCGCCGGACCAGTCGGATGCCTCGCGCACGTAGCGCGCGAAGGCCGCGTCGCCGGCCGTCTGCGCGTCCCAGCCGCGCGGGTCGTTCGGGACCGTCGCGATCGCCACGTCGAGGCACCAGTCGACGCCCGCGCTGTAGAGGTCCGCCAGCTCGCCGGTCGTGAACGGCCCGCCGAGCCTGCGGCGCAGCTCGTCGACGATCCGCTCGCTGACGCGCTCGAGCAGACGCCGCTCGTCCGGCTCGGCACGGCTCAGCCGGCGCTGGCCGTCGCTCCACAGCTGCAGGGCGGTGTCGACATGCATCGCGCGCAGGGTACCCGCCACGCATACGGCGAAGCCAAGCCGCCTGGATCGTCGCTCCTGGCCACGACGCAGGGAGCGTGGCCTGCTCACGCGGGCGAGCGAGCGAGGGACGTGGCCAGGGACGGCCGGGCGCCGGCTCAGTCGCCGGGCAGCGCGCGCACGACGTACGAGCGCTCGCCGGGTCTGACCATCCCGAGGCGACGCGCTTCCGTCTGGACCGTGCGCGGGTCGCGCAGCGCTCTCGCGCGGCTCAGCAGCGCCTCGTGCTCGCGCTCGAGCGTCTGCAGCTGCGCCTGCTTCGCGTTCGAGTCGTGCCAGGTCGACAGCAGCGAGCGCGCAGGGCCGACGTACGCCAGCGCGACGCCGGCGAGCAGCACAAGCAGCGCGACGCGCCCGACCCGGTCCCAGCGCACGCGCAAGGCGGCGGCGCCGAGCGCGGTCGCCGCCGGGGGGCGAGCGGCGGCGCGACGGGCGGCGGAGCTGGCGGGCGGCATGCGGGCTTCCTTCGCCCACCGCCCGCGATCTCCTTCCGCGACTTACGAAGCGCGTCTGAAGGCGCTCCGGCCCGGGAAGGCGGCGTCGGCGCCCAGCGCCTCCTCGATCCGCAGCAGCTGGTTGTACTTCGCCACGCGGTCCGAGCGCGAGGGGGCGCCGGTCTTGATCTGGCCGCAGCCGGTCGCGACCGCGAGATCGGCGATCGTGACGTCCTCGGTCTCGCCGGAGCGATGCGACATGACGGCGCTGTAGCCTGACTCGCGCGCCATCTTGATCGCGTCGAGCGTCTCCGTGAGCGTGCCGATCTGGTTCACCTTGATGAGGATCGAGTTGGCGGTTCTCTGGTCGATCCCGCGTCTGAGGCGCTGCGAGTTCGTCACGAACAGGTCGTCGCCGACGAGCTGGACCTTCTCGCCGAGGCGCTGCGTGAGCGTCGCCCAGCCGTCCCAGTCACCCTCGTCCATGCCGTCCTCGATCGAGACGATCGGGTAGCGGGCGGCCAGGTCGGCCCAGTAGTCGGCCAGCTCGGCGGCCGACAGCGAGCGGCCCTCGTGCTCGAGCACGTAGCGACCGTCCTCGTAGATCTCGCTGGTGGCCGGGTCGAGCGCGATCGCGACGTCCTCGCCGGGCGTGTACCCGGCCGCTCCGATACCGGCCATCAGGACCTCGAGCGCGGCCTCGTTCGAGGCGAGGTCGGGCGCGAAGCCCCCCTCGTCGCCGACGGCGGTGCCGAGGCCGCGGTCGTGCAGCGTCTTCTTGAGGTGGTGGAAGACCTCCGCGCCCATCTGCAGGCACTCCGAGAACGAGCTCGCCCCCCACGGGACGATCATGAACTCCTGGAAGTCGACCTTGTTGTCGGCGTGCGCGCCTCCGTTGAGCACATTCATCATCGGCACGGGCAGGATGTGCGCCGCGTCGCCGCCGAGGTAGCGCCACAGCGGCTGGCGCTCCTCCGCCGCCGCCGCGTGCGCCGCGGCGAGCGAGACGGCGAGGATCGCGTTGGCGCCAAGGCGCGACTTGCTTGGAGTTCCGTCCAGTTCGATCAGCAGCCGGTCGATGCCGGCCTGGTTCGTCGCGTCGCGGCCGCGCACGGCGGTCGCGATCTCGCCGTTGACGTTCTGCACGGCCTTCGTGACGCCCTTGCCAAGGTAGGCGTCGCCGCCGTCGCGCAGCTCGGTCGCCTCGTACTCGCCCGTCGACGCGCCAGACGGCACGGCCGCGCGGCCCCAGGCGCCCGAGCGCAGGGACAGCTCGACCTCGACCGTCGGGTTGCCCCGGCTGTCGAGGATCTGTCGGGCGTGCACGTGCTCGATCTGACTCATTCGGTGGGCTCTCCTGGTCGGGGGGATGCGGCGTCGTGCAGCATGCGGCCGCGGGCGTAGAACGTCAGCTGCTCGTCAGGCGTGAGATCGTCCCAGGAGCGGCCCTCGCGTGCGGCAAGGCCGATCCCGGCCTCGACGCGGCCGCGGAAGCGCTCGCTCGCCGCGCGCAGCGCCAGCTCGGGGTCGACCTTCAGCTTGCGCGCGACGTTGACGGCGGCGAACAGCACGTCGCCGAGCTCGTGGAAGCGCTCGTCGTCGGCATGCGCACCGGCCACGGCCTCCAGCTCGTCCAGCTCGTCGCGCACCGACTGGAGCGGTCCTTCGACGCCCGGGAGGTCGAAGCCGGAGGAGGCGGCGCGGCGCTGCACCTTGCGCGCGTGCATCAACGACGGCAGGTTCTCCGGCACCTCGGCGAAGACCCCTTGCTCGCGCCCTTCTTCCCCCTTCTTGATCTCGTCCCAGTTGCGCAGCACGTCGGCCGCTCCCTCGACCTCTACGTCCGAGAAGACGTGCGGGTGGCGGCGGATCAGTTTCCGACGGCAGTGCTCGGCGACCGCGGCGAGATCGCCCGCGCCGCGCTCCTCCAGCAGCAGCGAGAGGAAATGAACCTGGAAGAGGACGTCGCCCAGCTCGTCGAGCAGCTTGCCGTCGTCGCGGCGGTGGGCGGCGTCAGCGAGCTCGTAGGCCTCCTCGAGCGTGTGCGGCACGATCGTGCGCTCGTCCTGCTCGCGATCCCACGGGCACTCGCGCCGCAGGCGGCGCGTGAGGTCGTCGAGACGCAGCAGCGCCTCCTGGATCTCCGGCCGGCTCGCGCTCACGCGCGGGAGGTTAGTAGGGATCGGTGGGTCCGCGGGGACCGCCGATCCCTGCGCCTTATCTGGCGGTCGTGCTGCCGCCGGATGCGGGCGGCGTCGCGGCCGTCGAGGTGGTTCTGATCGCCGGTGCGTTCTTGCACAGCTGGACGACATAGCCCTCGCGGCAGTTGGTCTTGCCTCTCCAGCGAGTCTGGAAGTCTCTGACGAACGTGCTCATCCTCTGCTGAGTGCCCTGCTGCTGGAGGAGCGCTCTGATCTGCGCTCTCGCCGAGGCGAGCGGTGTCTGTCTTGCAGGTGTGACGGACTTCACACGCACGACGTAGTAGCCGAACTGGCCTCTGATCGGCCCGACGATCACACCCTTCTTCGCTCTGAAGGCGGCTTGATCGACTGCTCTGTCCTGCTGGCCCGGGCTGACTCCGCGCAGCACTCCCCCGGTCGCCTTCGAGGCGGCGTCGGTCGAGTACTGTCTCGCGGCTGCGGCCCAGCTGGTGCCGCCTTCGACGGCGCTCTTGGCGGCGTTCGCCTGTGCCTGGTTTCTCGTCAGGATGAGCTCGATGTCGCGCCGCTCCGGCACCGCGAACTGCGTTCTGTTTCTGTTGTAGTAGCTCTGGATCTGCGCATCCGTGACGGGCGTCGAGCTGCTCTGGATCTTTCTCGTGAGCGCCGCCGCAAGTGCCTGAATACGCACGCGCTCGAGCACGTCGGCCTCGGTCATGCCCGACTGCTTGAGGAATCTCTGGTAGGCCTTGGCGTTCGGGAAGGACTGTCTCTTGGTCGCCGCGAGCTGTCTCTGCACGTCTGCGTCGGAGACCGACACGCCCTGCTCCTTCGCTTCCTTCTCTATCCACGCGTTCTGGATCAGGGTGCCCATCGTCTGCTGGACGAGCTGTTCGTTCTGCTGTCTGCACTGGGCGCGCAGCGTCACGTCCGTCGGCGCAGGCTGTCCTCTCGCCGGTCTCGACTGTCTGCGCAGCGTCGCGATGCAGTGCGTGTACGTCGGCGGATCGGGAAGCGCGACCGCTGCACCCTGGCCGGAGCCCTTGAGGGTGATCTCGGCCCACTTCTCGTAGTCCGCCTTCGTGATCGGCGTGCCGTCGACGTTCGCGACAGCGTTGCTGGGAACGCTGTCGTCGCTGCTGCTGCCGCAAGCGGCGAGCACAGCTGCGACCACAAAAAAGGCGCCGAGCGCCAGAAGGATGCGAAGTGTTTTCCTCACGAGCACGGGCACTCTAGCGAACCCGCGAAGCCGTGTGCGTCAGTTGCGCCAATCGTTATCCAACTTTTAGCGAACCACGGCGGAGACATAACCAAGAACCCGTCCGGATGCAGGTGTTTCGCTCTCCCGCGACCGCAAAGCGGACCGCCTGCGGGCGACGTCTCACGCGGCCTCGCGCGTCACCGCGAGCAGCACGTCGGCAGCCCGCACGACAGCTGGGAAGCGCGCCGCCGGGTCCTCCGGCACGCGCATCGAGAGCTGCGACTTGCCGGACTCGTAGAGCGCCTCGGGGATCTCCTCGCGAATCCGCTTCGCGCGACGCGAGTCGAGCTCGATCGGCGTCACCGCAAGGCGCCCGCTGCGGAAGCTGACGGCGCGCGCACCGGCCTCGCCGAGCTTGATGCGGGCCTGCTGGAGCAGCAGCAGGTTCTCCAGCGGCGCGGGCACCGGGCCGAAGCGGTCCTCCAGCTCGTGGCGCAGCTCGTGCAGCTCGGCGACCTCGCGCGCCCCGGCGATGCGGCGGTGGACGTCGATCTTCGCCTGCTCGTAGGGGACGTAGTCGGCGGGCACGTAGGCGTCCACGTTGACGTCGAGCCGCACCGGCTCGCGCTCGTCCTCGACGCCGCCCTCCTCCCCGCCGAGCTCCGCGACCGCGTCGTCGAGCATCTGCATGTACAGCTCGAAGCCGAGCGCGGCGACGTGGCCGGACTGCTCGTCGCCGAGCAGGTTGCCGGCGCCGCGCAGCTCGAGGTCGCGCATCGCGACTTTGAAGCCGGCGCCGAGCTCGGTGTAGTCGGAGAGAGCGGACAACCGCTGAGCGGCATCGGGCGTGAGCGCCGCCGCCGACGGATACAACAGATACGCATACGCACGTTCGCGACTCCGACCCACGCGACCGCGGATCTGGTAGAGCTGCGCGAGGCCGAAGTGGTCGGCGCGCTCGATGATCAGCGTGTTCGCCTGCGGGATGTCGATGCCCGACTCGATGATGCTCGTGGCCACGAGCACGTCGGCGTCGCCGCGCAGGAAGGCGAGCATCCGCTGCTCCAGCTCGTGCTCATCGAGCTGGCCGTGCGCGACGACGAAGCGAAGACCGGGGCAGAGCTGTTGGAGCTTGCGCGCCGCCTCCTCGATCGTCTCCACGCGGTTATGGAGATAGAAGGACTGCCCTCCGCGGGCATGCTCGCGCTCGAGCGCGGCCTTGACGAGCTCTTCGTCGTGCTCGCCGACGGTCGTCCGGATCGC
>JBJMLB010000099.1:0-43975 GCA_045805465.1 Conexibacter sp.
AGATCTGGTCCTTGCCGGAGATCTCCTTCGACTGTCTGCCGATCGAGGCGACGACCTGCTCGACCGCCTTCTCGATGCCGCGCTTGAGCGCGAGCGGGTTCGCACCCGCGGCCACGTTCTTGAGGCCCGTGCGTACGATCGCCTGGGCGAGCACGGTCGCGGTCGTCGTGCCGTCGCCGGCGACGTCGTTGGTCGCCGTGGCGACCTCGCGGACGAGCTGCGCGCCCTGGTTCTGGAAGACGTCCTCGACCTCGATCTCGCGAGCGATGGTGACACCGTCGTTCGTGATCGTCGGGGCGCCGAACTTCTTGTCGAGGACGACGTAGCGGCCCTTGGGGCCGAGCGTCACCTTGACGGCGTTGGCGACGGCGTCGACGCCGGCCTCGAGGGCCTTGCGCGCCTCCGCGTCGTACTTGAGCTCCTTGTGTGCCATGTGAGTTCTGTTCTCCCTGGTCCGCTAGGACGTGACGATGGCGAGCACGTCGGACTCACGCAGGACCAGCAGGTCCTCGCCGTCGACCTTGATCTCGGTGCCGCCGTACTTGCTGTAGAGGACCTCATCGCCCTTGCTGACGTCGAGCGGGACGCGCTTGTCGCCGTCTTCGTCCCACTTGCCATCGCCAACTGCGATGACTTTGCCCTTCTGGGGCTTCTCCTTGGCTGTGTCGGGGAGCACGAGACCGGATGCAGTGGTCTCCTCCTCCTCGATTGCCCGCACGATCAGTCGATCGCCGAGGGGCTTGAGCTTCATCTGTTGCAACCTCCGCTGAAGGCAGTCGGATCACTGGTCTTGGCACTCGTCCCATACGAGTGCCAACTGGTCCGGACTATAGCCAACCGCTGGCACTCTCGGGGAGAGAGTGCCAAGAAGCTGAGAGAAGTCTCAGTTCTGGGCGCCGCCGATGCCGTGCATCCGATCGCGGATCGGATTGCTCGGCTCGACGATCTGCGAGAAGCGCACGACCGTGACGACGTCGTCGAGGTCGACCGGGCGGTCGTAGATCTGCTGCAGGAAGCTCATCAGGTCCTCGACGCGGCGGAACTCCGGGTTGTCGTGCTCTATGTCGCGCGGGCTCAGCTCGCGCATGCTCTTCACTTCGACCGAGTCGATGACGGCCTGGAAGATCCGTTCGCGCGGCGAGTACTGGTAGCCGATCGTCACGAGCACGCAGTCGTTCTTGCGGTACTTGTGCGACTTGTCGCCGAGGCGGATCGTGGCGGTCTTGCGGCCCTTGCGGAGCTGGTCCGCGAAGACCGCCGAGTAGAAGTTCAGGACGCGCACGACGGGGCGGAGCCTACCGGTCCGGCACGATGGCCGACAACGCCCGCTCCGCCATCTCGCGCTCGCCGTCGTAGCTGAGCGCCTCGATCGCCTCCCCCAGCGGCATCCAGCGGGCCTCCTCGACCTCGTCGTCGTGGTCCTCGAGCGAGCCGGAGCGGTAGGAGAAGAGGTAGAACGTCACGCGCTTGAAGATGCGCTTCCCGCTGCGCTGGTAGAAGTAGCGCACGTCGCCGAGCTTCTCGACCATCTCGGCCTCGACGCCCGTCTCCTCGCGCACCTCGCGCAGCGCCGTCTGGTCGGGCGTCTCGCCCGGGTCGACGTGGCCCTTCGGCAGCGCGAGCACCCTCTGCCCCTGCGCGCCGCGCCGGGTCGGCACGATCACGATCGCCTCGTCGCCTCTGACGACCACGCCGCCGGCCGAGCGCTCCTGCTCGTCGCCGCGGCGGCCGCCGCGCACCTGCTTGCGCGGCTTGGCGGCTCCTCTTCTCTTAGAAGACATAGCGCTCGAGCGCCGAGGGATCGTGGACCGTCAGCTTCCCGCGGCCCTGCTCGATCACGCCGGCCCGCTCCAGCACCGCCAGAAAGCGGCTCGCCGATTCGCGCGAGGAGCCGGCCAGCTTCGCGACGTCGGCCTGCGTGGCGACGACGAGCACCTCGCGTTCGCCGGCGCCCTCCTCCTGCGCCTCCGCGACGAGCTGCGTCAGGACCGTCGCGACGCGGCTCTGCACTGTCTGGAACGACTGGCTCGCGATCCGCGCGTTGGCCGCGCGCAGGCGCCGGCCGAGCGAGACGACGACACCGACCGCGATTCCGGCGTGCTCGCGCATCAGGCGGCGCATGTCGGCGCCGAGGATCGCGACGGCCTCCATCGCGTCGAGCGTCTCGATCGTCGCCGAGCGGTTCTCGTCCTCGAACATCGCCAGCTCGCCGAAGATGTCCCCCGGGCCGAAGTTCGCGAGCGTGATCGTGCGGCCGTCGGCGTGCTCGCGGATCGCGCGCGCGTGGCCGCTGCGCACGACGTAGCAGGTGTCACTCTGGTCGCCCTCGCGGAAGACGACCTGGCCGGGCTGGTAGCCACGCGGGACCGCGACCTCGGCGACCCGCGCGAGCTCCTCGGGCCCGAGTGCCTCGAACGTCGGGACGCGCGCAAGCAGCGCGATCGTGTCCTCCATACTCGTCGCGGCCACATGCCGTATGTATCAGGTGACGTCGCCTGGAGCGAGCCGCTTTGCGATCGCCGGAGGGCGAAACCCCCGATTCGGCGGGCGAGCCAGGTCCGCGAACCCCCTGCTCAGGCGGTGTTCAGCGCATGCTCGCGCCGTGTCCGCGTTGGCGAGCGCGGCGAGCGCCAGGCGTTCATCACAGCGTCGCCCTCCGGCGGCCGGAACCGGCCGCCTGCGGCGACGTCACGTCGCGAACAAGCGCGGATCGTTCGTGATGATCCCGGTCACGCCGAGCGCTTCGAGCGCGCGGATGCGAGGCGCCTCGTCGACGGTCCACACGTACAGCTCGCCGCGCGCCTCGTGGACGGCTTCCACGAGCCGCCGGGTGACAAGCCGCCAGTGCACCATCAGCGCGTCGCATCTGCCGGCCCGCAGCTCGGCGGCGGCGCGGCCGGGGAGTATCCGCCGCGCGACGAGGATCGCCGCGAGCGCCGGCGCGAGATAGAGCTTTGACTGCGTGTAGTCCCTCCGCGCGCGCGGGACCGACCAGCCGAGCCGCAGCGCCGGCTCCAGCGCGCGGACGCGCGCGAGGCTCTGCGGATAGGTGGAGGAGACGAGCGAGCGCTCGACGAGGCCGTGCTCGCGCAGCGCCGCGACGACGCGCTCCTCGTAGCCGGGGATCTTCAGGTCGACGTCGAACTCGAGCGGCGCGAACGCGGGCATGGCCAGGTGGGCGAGGCCCTCTGCGAGCGTGAGCGGCGTGCGCGAGTGCGCGTCGCCGTAGTCGTGCGCGAGCAGCAGCTCGCCGCGCGCCGTGTCGGGGCGGCCGTCGGGGCCGAGCGCCGGCAGGACGTCGAACTCGATCATGTCGACGCCGTGCGCGAGCGCCGCGTCAAAGCTCTCGCGCGTGTTGCCGGGCTCGATCAGGTCAGCGCCCTTGTGGCCGACGCGGCGCAGGGCCGCCGCTCGCGGTCTCAGCGCTGGCATCCGGGGCACCAGAAGGTCGTGCGGTTATCGTCGCCCTGGCCGCGCGCCGCGATCCTCGTGGCGCAGCGCGGGCAGGGACGGCCGGCCCGGTCGTAGACGTGGCGGTCGGTGCCGTGCCGGCGTGGCTCGTCGGCCGCCGCGAGCATGCGCGGGCGCGCGTCGGCGATCACGGCGAGCGCCTCCGCGTCGGAGACGTCTCGCAGCTTGCGCCACGGGTCGATCTGCGCGCCCCAGCAGCCCTCGGCCTTCCAGATGTTGCCGAGCCCGGCGACGATCCGCTGGTCCAGCAGCGCGTCACCGATCCCGCGGGTCGGGTCGTCGGCGCGCAGCCGCTTGAGGAAGCCGGCGTCGTCGAACGTGTCGGCGAGCACGTCCGGACCGAGCGCAGCGAGCCGCTGGTCGAAGCGCGTGCGGCCGTCGGTCATCAGCTCCAGCACCGGTCCGTCGAACTCGACGACCTCGTGGCCGCGGGCGCGCAGCACGAGCCACGCGCGACGCGGTGCGCGGCGCCAGCGGGCGCCGTGGCGGTAGACGGCCCACGCGCCGGTCATGCGGAGATGCGAGTGGAGCACGAGGTCGCCTTCGAAGCGCAGGAAGAGGTGCTTGCCGTGCGTGTCGACCTTCGTCACCGCGCGGCCGTGCAGACGCTCGGGCCAGCGGTCGCGCGCGTGGCGCGGCTGCGGCGCGAGGATCTCGTCCGGCACCGTCCCCTCCAGCACTGGCCGGATGCGGTTCGCCGCTCGCAGAATCGTGTCGCCCTCGGGCATAGCTCAAGGGTAGGGCGCCCCAGGATGCGGTGTGTGACCTTCCCGCGCCGGCAGGCTCAGGCGGCCGGCTCGACGGCGACGTCGTCCGGTAGCGGGATCTCCTGGGGCGAGGCGCCGGTGGCGTCGTCCCAGTCGACGTAGGCGACGCCGTCGCGGCCGGTGTGGTCGGTCGCGCCGCCGAGCGCCAGCAGCACGACGCGCTGCGCGCGGCGGTTGACGAGCTGGCGGCGGACATTCGGCGCCACGCGCGCGAGCGCGCCTTGGCCCAGCACGTGCTCCTCGCCCTCGATGGACAGCGACAGCTCGCCGTCGAGCACGAGGTAGACCTCCTCCTGGTGCTCGTGGCGGTGGATGCGACCGCGCTGGCCGGGCTGCAGCAGCACCAGGTTGAGGCCGAACGTCGAGACGCCGAGCTCGCGCCGCAGCGCCTGGAAGCGCTCGCCGGAGTCGAGGTCGATCTGCGTGAAGCTGACGCCCTCCTCCATCGGCGCGAATCCTACCCCGCTGCCATGCGGAGCACTGCACCTTTTCGACTCCATAGGAGTCGCAGATGTGCAGTGCTCCGGCTGTCGCGCGTCAAGCGCTCAGCGTCAGCCGCCGGGGACCGGCGCGGAAGCCAACCTCGGCGAGCGCGGCCTCCCAGGGCGTGCCCATGACGGACTCGCCGTCGACCTTCTCCAGGGCGATGCGTCTGATGCGGCCGGCGCGGGCGTGGTCGGCGAGCGCTTCGAGCGCAGCGGGGACGCGCGGATCCTCGGGGAGCACGAGCGACTGCAGCGCTCTGCCGCCGCGCTCGAGGTAAAGGACCGGCTCGGAGCCGGCGAGCACGACAAGGGCGCCGGGCGTGCGCGAGGGGCGGCGACCAGGCCCAGCGGACTCGCCGTCGCGCTTGGGCCACGGCAGCGCCGCGCCGTACGGCTGGGCGGGGTCGGTTGCGGCGAGCACGAGCGGCGGCGCCTCCTCGGGAGCCTTCTGCGCGCGCAGCCGCTCGACTGCGCCGGGGAGCGCGAACTGCGCGCCGCCGAGTCCCTCGACGAAGTAGCCGCGGCGCGCGACGCCGAGCGTCTCCAGTTGGCTCAGCTCCGGGTAGATCGCGCTGAAGCCGCCTGGGACGCCCTCGGCGAGCACCAGCTCGCGAGTGAGGATGCCGTAGCGCTCCAGCAGCAGCTCGGCGAGGACGCGGCGGCGCGCGCTCGGGTCGACCGGCTGTGCCGGGAGCTCGAACAGCCGCTCGGTCAGTGACCAGCGGCCCTGCACCTGCGCCTGCGCGCCGCCGCGGCGGGAGGAGAAGCGGCGCCCGGCGCGGCCGGGTGTGCGAGAGGCCGCGCGCTGAGCACGTGCCAGCGTGAGGCGCGGCGCGCGCAGCGGCGCGAACGCGTCGTTCGTGACCGCGCCTGCCCACGCGAGGTCCCACAGCGCCTCCTGCAGCTCCTCGGGCGCGAGCTCGACGTCGATCAGCAGGTCGGTGAAGAAGCACGACCCGGCCGCGAGGCGCTCGCGCACCGCCTCGTGCGACGGCTCGGCCGGGGGATCGCCTCTCAACGGCGGCGGTCCGATCAGTCCGGCGTCCTCGCGGAAGTAGAGCGCCACGCGCCCGTTCGTGCGTCCGAGCGCGCCGGCGCCCACCCACACCAGCTCGCCGCTCGCGCACAGCGCGTCCATCCATGTGGCGCTGTACGCGCCGACGCGGCGCGGCAGCACCTCGCGCTCCCACGTCTCGGGCGTAAGCGCGAGCCCCTGGAGCGGGACGAGCTGCTCGCGCAAGCGGTCAACGCCCGCCCCGCCGGCCGGATGCTTGTCGACGCCCTGCCACGACGGCAGGAAGGCCGCGAGCGAGCGCTGGTCCGCCGGCTCGATCTCCTTGCGCAGGACGGCGAGCGAGGCCCGGCGCAGGCGACGCAGCACGTCTGCGTCGCACCACTCGCGCCCGCTGCCGCCGGGGCGCAGCTCGCCGCGCACCAGCTCGCCGGCGCGCTCCAGCTCCTGCAGGGCTGGCTGCGGGTCGAGCCCGTAGCGCTCGCGCGGCTCGCTCGTCGTGAACGGGCCGTGCGTCTGCGCGTAGCGGCGCATCAGGCGGACGAGCGCGTCCGGCACGTCTTGCAAGAAAGCCTCGGGCAGGCCGCCGGGCGGGACGACGCCAAGCGCGTCACGGTAGAGGCCCGCGTCGGCCGCGTCGATCCAGCGCCGCTCGCCGCCGATCCGCAGCAGCAGCGCACGCCGCTCACGCTCCAGCTCGGCCAGCAGCGCGTCGGCGTCGATCCCGTCGTGCACGCGCTGCGCCGCCTCGGCGGCCGTCAGGTCGCCGACCCGCCGCAGCACGTCGTGCAGCTCGTCGCGCGTCGCCGCGCGCGTGCGCTCGGAGCGCTGCTGGAGGTCGTCCTCCACCTGCTCCAGCGCGTCCGCGTCGATCAGGTCGCGCAGCTCCTCCTGCCCGAGCAGCTCGCGCAGCAGGTCGCGGTCGAGCGAGAGGGCGGCCGCGCGCCGCTCGGCGTTCGGCGTGTCGCCCTCGTACATGTACGTCGCGACGTAGTCGAACAGCAGCGAGGAGGCGAACGGCGAGGCGGTCGGCGTCTCGACCTCGACGACGGAGATCTCGCGGCGGTGCAGCTGCGTGAGCAGATCGCGCAGCCCCGGCAGATCGAGCACGTCGCGCAGGCACTCGCGGTAGGTCTCCAGGATGATCGGGAACTCGCCGTAGCGCTTGGCGACCTCCAGCAGCGTCTGGGACTTCAGCCGCTGCTGCCACAGCGGCGTGCGCTTCCCGGGATAGGCGCGCGGGATCAGCAGCGAGCGGCCGGCGTTCTCGCGGAAGCGGGCGCCGAAGAGGGCGCTTCCGCTCAGCTCGGCGACGACCGCGTCCTCCAGCTCGTCGGGCTCGATCAGCGCGATGTCGGCGCCGGGCGCCTCGTCCGCGTCGGGCAGGTGGACGATGATCCCGTCGTCGGACCAGATCGCGTCCGCCTCCAGGCCGAGCTGGTCGCGGATGCGCGCGCTGAGCGCGAGGCCCCAGGCGGCGTGGATGCGCCCGCCGTACGGGCTGAGCACGCAGAGCCGCCAGTCGCCGATCTCGTCGCGGAAGCGCTCGATCACGATCGTCTTGTCGGACGGGATCACGCGCGTCGCCTGCTGCTGCTCGCGCAGGTAGTCGAGCAGGTTCCGCGCGGCCAGCTCGTCGAGGTCGTAGTCGGCTGCGAGCGTCTCGACCGGCTGGTCGACCGCCCAGCGCGCGAATCTGCCGATCGCCTCGCCGAGCTCCTTTGGGCGCCCGACGGAGTCGCCCTTCCAGAACGGGATCGCGCCCGGCGCGCCGGGCGCCGGCGTGACGATTACGCGGTCGCGGCCGATCTCCTCGATCCGCCATGACGAGGCGCCGAGCAGGAACGTCTGACCGGGCCGCGCCTCGTAGACCATCTCCTCGTCCAGCTCGCCGACGCGGCGGCCGTCCGGGAGGGTGACCATGAACAGGCCGCGGTCCGGGATCGTGCCGGCGTTCGTGACGGCGAGCGCGCGAGCGCCTCTGCGCGGACGGATCGTGCCGGCGACGCGGTCCCACACGATGCGCGGGCGCAGCTCGGCGAACTCGGAGGACGGATAGCGGCCGTCGAGCATGTCGAGCACGTTCTCCAGTTGCGCGCGCGACAGCTCGGCGTAGGTGTAGGTGCGCGTGACGAGCGCGTGCAGGTCGTCGACGTTCGTCGGCTCGTCGTCGTTCTCGGCCGCGGCGGCGATCGCGACGATCTGCTGCGCGAGCACGTCGAGCGGGTTGCGCGGGACGACGGTCGACTCGATCGCGCCGTCGCGCATCCGTCTGGCGACGACCGCGCACTCCAGCAGGTCGGCGCGGAACTTCGGGAAGATGCGGCCCTTGCTCGTGTCACCGACGTTGTGGCCGGCGCGGCCGATGCGCTGCAGGCCGGCGGCGACCGACTTCGGCGACTCGACCTGGAGGACGAGGTCGACCGCGCCCATGTCGATACCCAGCTCCAAGCTGGAGGTCGCGACGATGCAGGGGATCTCACCCGCCTTCAGCAGCTCCTCCACGACGAGCCGCTCCTCGCGCGCGAGCGAGCCGTGGTGGGCGCGGGCGACCTCGACGGGGACGGTGCTCGCCGCGCCGGACCCGCCCCAGTTCTCGCGCTCGCTCTCGCTCTCGCCGGAAGCGTCCTGGCCTGTGGTCGCCTGGCCGACCGCGGGCAGGACGCTTCCGTCGGAGCCTGACGTGTCGCCGTCGCCGTCGTTTGCCAGCTCGTTCAACCGCAGCGCGATCCGCTCGGCGGAGCGGCGGTTGTTGACGAACAGGATCGTCGAGCGGTGCTGCTGGATCAGTTTCAGCAGCTCGGGGTAAATCGCCGGCCAGATCGAGCGGCGCGTCGCCTCGGTGCCGCCGCTCAGCGGATCGAAGTCGGGGATCCCGTTCCCGTCCGCCCCGGCGTCCGGCTCGACCATCGACTCGACCGGCACGTGGATCTTGAGGTCGAGCGGCTTTCGGACGCCGGTGTCGACGATGCGGCATCTGCGCCGCGGGCCGACCATGAAGCGGCCGACCTCCTCCAGCGGGTTCTGCGTCGCCGAGAGACCGATCCGCTGGACCTCGCGCCCGCCGTTCTGCTCCTGCGCGAGCGCGTCCAGGCGCTCCAGCGTCAGCGCGAGATGCGCGCCGCGCTTCGTGCCGGCGACCGCGTGGATCTCGTCCACGATCGCCCACTCCGCCCCGCGCAGGATCTCGCGCGCTCTGCTCGTCAGCATCAGGTAGAGCGACTCCGGCGTGGTGATGAGGACATCCGGCGGCTCGCGCAGCATCTGCGCACGCTCTCTCTGCGGCGTGTCGCCCGTGCGGATCGCGACGCGCAGATCCGCGCCAATGCCTTGGAGCGGCGCGCGCAGGTTGCGCTCGATGTCGTACGAGAGCGCCTTGAGCGGGGAGACGTAGACGAGGCGGGTGCGGCGCTGTGAGACGTCGCCCGCAGGTCGCCGCTCGCGATGATCGGAGGGCGAAAGCTCTCGCGCGCCGCTCACCCGTGCGCCCGCGCCCGCACCCTCGCCCGTCCGCTCCGCAGCCAGCCGATCGAGCGCCCACAGGAACGCCGCCAGCGTCTTCCCCGACCCGGTCGGCGCCGAGATCAGCACATGCTCGCCGGTCGCAATCGCCGGCCACGCCTGCGCCTGCGCCTCCGTCGGCGCGTCGAACGCCCGCACGAACCACTCGCGCGTGCGCGGAGCGAATGCGTCGAGCGGCGAGGAAGCTGAGGGGGACGGCGCCATCGGCTCAGCCGAGCCTAGCGCCGAAGTGGCGGAATCTCCGCCGTCTTGAGGTTGAATCGTTGCAGAGTATGGTTGTACGGGTGAAGACGACCGTAGATATTGCTGAGGTCATGTTGAGAGAGGCCAAGCTGATCGCCGCCCGCGAGGGCACCACCCTCAAGGCGCTGGTCGAGGAGGGGCTGCGCCACGTCATCCGAGACCGCGAGCAGCAGCCGAGCGGATTCAGACTGCGAGACGTCCGTTTCGGAGACAGCGTCGGAGCACCCGGAATCGACCCCAACGACTGGATGTCCATCAAGCATCTCGTCCGTGGTGCCGGCGGATGATCGCGATCGACTCGAACATCCTCGTCTACGGACATCGCCCCGGCCACGACTTCGACGATGAAGCATTCGAGCTGCTGCGAGACCTGGCGACCGGCTCACGGCCATGGGCGATCCCGTTCCCGTGCGTTCACGAGTTCGTGCGGAACGTGACCGATCCGCGCATCTACGCGAACCCCACCCCGCTCGATGTCGCGCTCGACCAAGTCGCCGCCTGGGCCGAGGCGCCCTCGCTTCGCCTGTTGAGCGAAGGGCGTCGCCACCTCGAGCTGCTCTCACGTATCGCGATCGGCGGTCGGGCCGTCGGAGCCAAGATCCACGACGCGCGCATCGCCGCCATCTGCCTCGACCACGGTGTCAGCGAGCTGTGGACTGCAGATCGCGACTTCAGCCGGTTTCCTGACCTCAGGACGCGCAACCCGTTCGTCGGCTGAGACCGGAAGGCCGCGCGCGGCGGGCCCGGCCTACGGCGCGCCGATCCCAGTCAGCTTCCGCGCCCGCATGAACACCGCGTCGATCATCGGCTCCGTCAGCCGGCCGGTGAACGTGTTTTGCTGGCTCGGGTGGTAGCAGCCGAGCAGCGTCAGGCGGGCGGGTGGGGCCGCCGGCAGCTCGGCGCCGTGGCCGAAGCGCGGCTTGGGACGCGGTGCCGGCTCGCCGAGGGCGGCCAGGGCGCGCAGGGCTGCCTCCCAGGCGAAGCCGCCGAGGCAGACGATCACGCGCACCTCGGCCAGCAGCGAGAGCTCCCGCACGACGTACGGGAAGCAGTTGTCGCGCTCGGCCGGCAGCGGCTTGTTCGCCGGCGGCGCGCAGCGGACCGCGGCCGTGACATAGGCGCCGCGCAGCTCCAGCCCGTCGTCGCGCGAGCGCGACTCGGGCTGGTTCGCGAGCCCACAGCGCCACATCGAGGCGAACAGCCAGTCGCCCGAGCGGTCGCCGGTGAAGACGCGACCGGTGCGGTTGCCGCCGTGTGCCGCGGGGGCCAACCCCAGCACGAGGATGCGGGCGGCGTGATCCCCGAAGCCGGTGATCGGTCGGCCCCAGTACGTCTCGCCCGCGTACGCGGCCCGCTTCTCCGCCGCGACCCGCTCGCGCCAGTCGACCAGCCGCGGGCATCTGCGACAGGCGACGACCTCGGCGTCGAGCGCGGCGAGCGCCGCCTGTGGGTCAGCCGTCACGCGGCGGAGCGTACGCCTACGCGGTGGAAGCGAGCGGCGGCGGCTCGATCCCGAGCAGGCCGAACGCGAAGCGCTCGATCACCGGCTGCAGGTCGGCCGAGTGCTCCGGCTCTCTGAGCCGCAGCTGCCGCGAGACCAGTTCGGCGATCGCGCCGACGATCGCGAACGCGTCGACCGGGCTCTTGAAGCGCGGCATGACGCTCTCCTGCGCGTGCGTCTCGTTCTCGCGGAACAGCACCTGCGCGAAGCTGGCGACGATCTCGTCGCGACGGCGCATCGCGGCCGGGCCAGCGCCGATGATCTCGACGAGCAGCGTCTGCGCCTGGTCCGGGTACTCGTCGATCACGACGAGGAACTCCCGCATCCCCTCGCGCATGCGGGCGACCGGGTCCTCGCCCGCCTCGGCGACCGCTCCGAGGATCCGAGACAGCAGCACCTGATAGGCCGCGTCGAACAGCGCGAGGATGCACTCCTCCTTGTTGGCGAAGTGCTCGTAGAACGTCGCCTTCGACATGCCGGCGGCGCGGCTGATCGATTCGGCGCTCGCATCGGCGTATCCGGTCGTCACGAAGACGGAGGCGGCCGCCTCGAACAGCCGCTCGCGCTGCTGCGCGAGACGTACTTCGAGCGGCGGGGCATGACGGCCGCGGGGGACCGTCGGCCGGGTGGGGGTGCGATCCTGGCTGGCCATTACGCGATCGATCCTGAGTGTAACCCCGTCACAGTTAATCCGCCGTCTGCCGCAGTCGGGGTCGGGAGTCGAGGGTCGATCGGATCAGCCGCAGCCCGCCCGTCGCAAGGGCGGGCAGCGCCGGCTAACGCCAGCGCGCGCCGCGGCGATGCTTGCGTCGGCGCCCTTGATGCGGTCGGAGGCCGCTGGGCACGCAGCGTTCGGCGGCCGCCTCCGCCCGTTCGGCCGCCGTAAAGGCGACGTGCAGCACGCCGTCGACGCACACCTCGCGCCAACGCTGGACGGGTCTCCTGTGGGTGCTGCGGCGAACGCGCATGCCCGAGTCTTGCCCACGGACACGCCCGCCGTCACCCGGTAGGTCCGTAAGTGCACAGGTTCCGCGCACGTTCCCCGTGCGCGTAGACACGCCTGTGCGCTATCCGAGCGCGCGCCCGTACTGGCGCTCGTAGTACTCGCGGTAGTCGCCGGAGCGGATCGGCTCCCACCACCAGGCGTTGTCGCGATACCAGGCGACGGTCTGGTCGAGCCCCTCGGCGAAGTGCACCTGCGCCTCCCAGCCGAGCGCTCTCAGCTTCTCGGAGGCGAGCGAGTAGCGGCGGTCGTGGCCGGGGCGGTCGGTGACGTACTCGATCAGCGACTCGTCCTTGCCGGTCAGCTCGATGATCCGCTTGACGACCTCGATGTTCGGGCACTCGTCGGGCCCGCCGACGTTGTAGACCTCGCCGGCGGCGCCGTGCTCCAGCGCGTGCCCGATCCCGCGGCCGAAGTCCTCGACGTAGAGCCAGTTGCGCACCTGCATGCCGTCGCCGTAAACGGGCAGCTTGTCGCCGTGCAGCGCGTTGAGGACGATCAGCGGGATCAGCTTCTCCGGGTACTGGTAGGGCCCGTAGTTGTTCGAGCCGCGGCAGATCAGCGTCTCCAGCCCGAACGTGTGGAAGTAGGAGAGCACAAGCAGGTCGGCGCCCGTCTTCGTCGCGCTGTAGGGCGAGGAGGGCTGCAGCGGGGACTCCTCCGTGAACGAGCCCTCGTCGATCGAGCCGTAGACCTCGTCGGTCGAGACCTGCAGGAAGCGCACGCCGGCCTCGCGCGCCGCCTCCAGCAGCACGTAGGTGCCGATTGCGTTCGTGCGCAGGAACGCGTCGGGGTCCGCGATCGAGCGGTCGACGTGCGTCTCAGCGGCGAAGTTGACGACAGCGTCGACGCCCTCGATCGCGTCGGCGACCGCGTCGGGATCCTCGATCGCGCCGTGTACGAAGCGGATCTGGTCGAACGTGTCGTGCAGGTTCTCCTTGCGCCCGGCGTACGTGAGCTTGTCGAGCACGACGATGTCGTCCCCGTGGTCGCGGATACGGATTCGGACGAAGTTCGAGCCGATGAAGCCCGCTCCGCCGCAGACGAGCAGCTTCATGCGTGGACCCCCCGCTGTGCGAGATACGTGGTGAGCCCCTCCTGCCACGGCGGCAGCAGGGGTGCGTCGTCGCGCTCGCTCGCGAGCGCGCTGAAGGCGGGCCGCGGCGCCGGGCGCGGCATGTCGGCGGTCGTGCAGGGGAGCACGCGGCAGGCGATCCCGGCCTGGCGGAACGTCTCGACCGCGAGGTCGTACCACGAGCACTGCCCGCCGCCGGCGACGTGGAAGATCCCTTGCGCGTCCTCGTCGTGCGCGAGCTGCAGCAACACGGGCGCGAGATGCGCCGTCGCGGTCGGGCAGCCGATCTGGTCGTCGACGACGGTGACCTCGTCGCGCTCCTCGCCGAGTGCGAGCATCGTCGCGACGAAGTTGCGCCCGCCGACGCCGAACAGCCAGGAGGAGCGGACGATCGCATGCGAGCCGCCGGCCTCGGCGACGGCCGCCTCGCCGGCGAGCTTCGACGCACCGTAGACGGTGTGGGGGGCGGGCATGTCGGACTCGACGTAGGCACCCTCGTCCGGGGAGCGGGTGCCGTCGAAGACGTAGTCGGTCGAGACGTGGACGAGCCGCGCGCCGACGTGCGCCGCCGCGTTCGCGACATGGTCGGCGCCGACCGCGTTGATCTCGTCGGCGCCGTCCGGGTCGGACTCGGCGCCGTCGACGTCCGTCCAGGCCGCGCAGTTGATCACGGCGTCGACGTGCTCGTCCGACATCGCCGCGGCAACGGCGCGTTCGTCCGTGACGTCGAGGTCGGCGTGAGCGAGCGCGAGCACCTCGTCGCCGTTCGCCTCCGCTGCCGCTACGACGTCCTGGCCGAGCATTCCGCCGGCCCCGGTCACCAGCAATCGCATTGCTACAGAATGCCGATTTCGGAGTTGTCCCCGACCATGAAGCGGTAGGCGCGCGGCTGGCGGTCGTCGCGGCGGATCGCGACGTTGCGGCCCAGCAGCGAGGACTCCATGCGACCGGCGAGGTTGCAGACCGACGACCCGGCGAGCAGGATCGAGTGCTCGACCTCGGCGTTTTCGATCGCGCAGCCTTCGGCGATCGCGGTGTACGGCCCCACGTAGCAGTCGGTCAGCGTGGCGCCGGCGCCGATGATCGCCGGTCCGCGCACGGTCGAGCGGACCAGTCGCGCGCCCGCTTCGACGATCACGCGGCCCTCGACGTTCGACCCTTCGTCGAGCTCGCCGTCGATCCTCTGCTCGACGTTCTCGAGGATCAGCCGGTTCGCCTCCAGCATGTCCTCGAGTCTGCCGGTGTCCTTCCACCAGCCGGTGACGATGTGCGGCTCGACGCGGCGGCCCTCGTCGACGAGGTGCTGGATCGCGTCGGTGATCTCCAGCTCGCCGCGCGCGGACGGTTCGATCGCGCGGGCGGCGTCGTGGATCTGCGGCGTGAACATGTAGACGCCGACGAGCGCGAGGTCGGTCGCGGGCTCCTTCGGCTTCTCGACGAGGCGCTTGACGGTGTTGCTGCCGTTCAGCTCGGCGACGCCGTAGTTCTCCGGATCCGGCACCGGCGTCAGCAGGATCAGCGCTTCCGGCTCGTTCGTGCGGAAGGCGTCGACGAGCTCCGCTATCCCGCCCTGCAGCAGGTTGTCGCCCAGGTACATGACGAACGGCGCGTCGCGCAGGAACGGCTCAGCCGTCAGCACCGCGTGCGCGAGGCCGAGCGGCTCGTCCTGCAGGATGTAGGTGATCTCGACGCCGAACTGCGAGCCGTCGCCCGCCATCGTCTTGATCTCGTCGCCCGTTTCAGGCGCGATGATGATGCCGATCTCCCTGATCCCGGCGGCGGCCATCGCCTCGATTCCGTAGAAGAGGACCGGCTTGTTGGCGACCGGCACGAGCTGCTTCGCGCTCGTGTGCGTGATCGGGCGCAGGCGCGTGCCCTTGCCCCCCGACAAGATGAGCCCCCGGAGCTGCTCCATGGGGCTCAGCGTACCGGGGGCGGCGCCGGCACGCTGCCGTCGGTCCCAGCGAAGGTGCGCCGGTAGGCCGTCGGGGTGGTGGAGGTCACGCGCCGGAAGTGCTGTCGCAGGATCGCCGCGGAGCCGAATCCGCACTGCTGCGCGACCGCCTCGACCGGCAGGTCGCTCGCCTCCAGCAGCCGACGCGCATGGTCGACGCGCTGAGCGTGCAGCCATCTGAGTGGTGTGGTGCCCGTCTCCTGACGGAAGCGGCGGTTGAAGGTGCGCTCGCTCGTGTGGGCATGGCTTGCGAGCTGCGCGACGGTGAGCGGCTCTTCGAGGCGTGCGAGCGCGTAGGCGCGCGTGGCCTCCAGGCTGCCGTCGTCTGTTGGCGGGACTGCCCGCTGGATGAACTGCGCCTGGCCGCCCGCGCGATGCGGGGCGACGACCGTCTGGCGGGCGGCTTTGTTCGCCGCCTCGACGCCGTGGTCGCGGCGCAGCAGGTGCAGACAGAGGTCGATGCCGGCGGCGACGCCGGCGGAGGTGAGCAGGTCGCCGTCGTCGACGTAGAGGACATTGGGATCGATGTGGGCTTGGGGGCACAGCTCCGCGAGTTGGGCGGCGTAGCGCCAGTGGGTCGTGGCGCGGCGTCCGTCGAGCAGGCCGGCGGCGCCGAGTGCGAAGGCGCCGGTGCAGATCGAGGCGATGCGGGCGCCGCGCTGATGGGCGGTCCTGAGCGCGTCGAGCGCCTGTTGCGGCGGTGGCCACTCCTGCGGATCGAAGCCGGGGACGACGACGGTGTCGGCTTCGGCGAGCGCGTCGAGCCCGTGCGAGGCGACGAGGGGGAAGCCGCTGGTGGTCTGGACTGACCCTGGCGCGGTTGCGCAGAGCGTCAGGTCGTAGTGCCGGCCGAGCAGCTGGAACGGCGTCGCGAGGTCGAAGACGACGACGTCTGGGAGCGCGAGGACAGCGATCCGATGGTCCATGGCGGAAATCATACGCACATTGTCATTCCTGCCACTGGCGCATGGGACCGTGGGGCGCGAGCATCGGTGTCGACCGTCCGCCAGCCCTGCCCACAGGAGATCGCCATGCAGACCGACATCCTCATCTTCGACGGCTTCGACGACCTCGACGCGCTCGGTCCGAACGAGCTGCTGCGCCACGCCGCCCGTGCCGGCGCCCCGTTCGAGGTCTCGCTCGTCACGCTCGACGGCGCCGACCGCGTGGTGACCGCGCTCGGAACGACACTTATCCCCGACCGTCAGCTGGCCGAGCGGCCCGACCTCGTGCTCGTTCCCGGCGGCGGCCTGCTCGACGGCAGCCCGACCGGCGTGCTCGCGGAGATCGAGCGCGGCGCGATCCCGGCGGCTCTGGCGCGACTGCACGCCGACGGCGTCGCGATGGCATCCGTCTGCACCGGCGCCCTGCTGCTGGGCGCGGCCGGGCTGCTCGCGGGCCGCCCGGCGACGACGAACAAGCTCGCTCTGGGCCGCTTGACCGAGACCGGCGCCGAGGTGATCGACGAGCGGGTGGTGGACGACGGCGACATCCTGACCGCCCAGGGCGTCACCGCCGGAATGGATCTGGCGCTGTGGCTCGTCGAGCGCGAGCGCGGGAGGGAGTTCGCGGATGCGTTGGCGCGGGGCGTGGAGTATGAGCGGACCGGCGAGGTGTGGCGGCGCGCCGAGGCCGCCGCGTAGCGCTCAGCTCGCGGCGCCGCGTCCTGCGAGGCGCACGCCGATGACATCGAGGGGAGGGAGTGGTGCCGCCTGCGTTCGCGCGCTCTTTCGGCACGCCCCGCCACACGGGCTGCGCAAACTCGCAGGCGCTGACCCACTCCGGATTCACGTGTGTCAGCTTGGGGGTCGTATAGGGACCTAAACCGACACACGTGAATTCGGACTGTCCCGGTTGGGCCATCCGCAGCAAAGACGGACAGACAACGCGAGCGGTTGCGCAGAGCCGGCTGCCAGGCGCCACGAGCGGCGGCACAACCGCACCTGCTCGCCCCCCTCCCCAGCCTGACCGGCCAACGCGGTGCGCGACCGGCCGCGGGTGAGCGGAGCGCCACGGCGCCCCGCGCCCTCAGTACGTGCCGCCGAGCTTTCCGTGATCCCACGTCACGGGCGGCTCAGCTGCGACGAACTGCAATGCGACGCGCTTCGGCGCCTGGGCGCGGACCATCCCGGCGACCGTGTCCGGCAGCGGGGCGGTGCCGGTGTAGCGCTCGAACAGCTCGATGCCGAACGCCTCGACCGACTCGACGTCGCGATGCAAGACGACGTTCGCCTTGACCATCGCGCCGCGCAGCTCCCGGTACTCGGTGCCAGCCTCGACCTGCCACGTCGCGCGCGGATCGCGCTCCAGGTTCCTCACCTTCTGCGATCTCGCGTAGGTCCACGCCCACGGCTCGCCATCGCGCACGACGTACCAGAGCGGCATCAGATGCGGCCAGCCGTCGCGCCCGACCGTCGCGAGGATCAGGGTGCGCTGCTCGTCGAGGAAGGCCGCCAGCTCGGCGTCCGTCATGGGGATCTGGTCGCGGCGGCTCACCGCGCGGAGGCTACGCCGTCGCGAGATGCGCGGCGGCGGTCCGAACCGCCTCGCGGGCGTCCTCGGGCTCCAGGATGGCGGCGTCGCCGGCCTCCTTGAGGACCTCCCGCACGAGCCAGGCGACACCCGCGAAGCTCAGCTCGACGATCAGCGCACCGTCCTCCAGCTCCTCCACGACGGTGCGCTCCTCGCGCGCCCAGCGCGCGCGCTCGGGCGAGATCCACAGGCGCGCGCGGCGCGAGGCGGGCACCTCGCCGGTGCGCGGCCAGCCGTCGACGTCGGCGGCGGGGTTGACCTCGGAGCGCGGCTCGAAGTGATCGTCCGTGACCGTCGCCGCCTTGATGCGGTCCAGGCGGAAGTGGCGCACGGCCTCCTTGGCGGGGTCGTACGTGGCGACGTACCAGCCCTCGCGTCCGTTGATCAGCGCGTACGGCTCGACGGTCCGCTTAGAGAACTCGCCCTCGTTCTCCTTGAAGTAGTCGATTGCGAGCAGCCGCTGGCCGGCGATCGCGCGCGAGACGATGCCCGCCACCTGCGAGTCGTCGCCGCCCGACGTCGCGACCTGCAACCCCTCGCGGATCGGGTCCTCGCCGAGCGCGCCGACGACCTTCTCGCGCACGGAGGCGAGCGAGCCCTCCGGGATGTGCTCGCCGATCAGGTCGATCGCGGCCACCAAAGCCTTCGCCTCGACCGGCAGCAGCCGCGCGGGGCGCGCGAACGAGTCGCCGTAGGCCTCCGGGTCGACCTCGATCATCCCGTCCTCCTGCACCTCCGCGTAGAGGACGTAGGAGCCGGCGCCGAAGTTGACGACGTTCAGGACGCCGATGTCCTCCTCCAGCTCCTGCTGGGAGATCTGCAGCCGCTCCTGCACCTCGGTGGACGCGATGCGGCGGCCGGCGCGACCGTTCTGAATCAGGATCGACGCGAGCGTCACGAGCCGTGCGAAGCGCTCCGGGCGGATCGCGGCGTTCTCGCGACGGCCGTTCCCGTTCGACTCGGCCTCGGCCACGGCCTCGGATCCGTTGACGCCCACGACCGGCAGCGCCAGCTCCAGCTCGCCGCGATGGCGCTCGGACAGCAGACCGAGGCGCTTGTCGAGCTCCTCCACCAGCTCGGGCGGCCCGACGAGGCGCGCTTGCTCGCCCAGGCCCAGCACCCATGCGACGAGCTGCCGGGCGTCGGCGTACTCGGTCGCGAAGATGCGATCTCCGGAGCCGTCGTCTGCCGGGCGCATCTCCCCGTGGCGGCCGAAGTGGCGCTCGATCTGCCAGCCGATCTTCTCGCCGATGCGCACCTCGGCGGTGCCGAGCGGCTCGCCGAACTGCCACTGGATGCGGTTCGCGTAGGAGCGCGGGTCGAACTCCTCGGGCCGCTGAAAGTCGTGCTCCGCCTTCGACGCGTACGCGACCTTGCCGCGGATGCGGGAGAGGCGGAAGACGCGGATGTCCTCGCGCTCGTGCGCTCGCCCGACGAGGTAGAACTGGCCGCCCTGGAACAGCAGCTGGTAGGGGTCGACCTTGCGCGAGCCGAGCTCGTCGCGCTGCATCGTGTAGTAGTCGAAGACGATCGTCTTGCGGCGGAAGATCGCCGTCTCGATCTTCGCGAGCCGCTGCGAGAGGTCGTGCCCGCCGGCCGAGGCGGTGATGCCGAGCGCGATCGAGCGCTGCTCGGGCGCCTGCAGCGGGTTCGTGCGGCCCCACGAGATCTGCTGGAGCGCGAGCCGCAGCGGCTCGGCGTAGGCGAACTCGCCGTCGAGCAGGCTCAGCGCGGTCTGCAGCCCAGCCAGCTCGGCGTCGGTGAACTCGATCGCCGGCAGGTGGAAGTTCTCCGGCGGCAGCGAGTAGTTCTCCTGCTCGGCGAGGCCTTCGACCGGCTTGTCGACCGACAGCTGGATCCCGAGCGCCTCGAGCTCAGAGCGGTCGGCGTAGAAGCGCCGCGCGAACGCGTCCTCGTTCATCGCGCTGTAGCCCTCGACGTCCCGCCGGATCTCGGGGGCGGTGACGGGGCGCCGCTCGGCCATCAGATAGCTGATGAGCGAGAGCTGACGGATGAGCTTCTCGGTGTCCTTCGCCATGCAGTCGCAACACCTTAGTCCGCGGGTGATCTTCGCCCCCCCGCGTCCCCGTGGTCCGCCCGCAATTTGCGGGGTTTGGTCGGCTTGGGCGGACAGCCTGCGGACGTGGCGGGGGTTGCGCGGGACAGGGTCGGTACGGTTGCCGCATGGCGACCGAACGCAGCGCACTCGTGACGGGCGGGACCGGCGGCCTCGGCGCAGCAGTCGTGACGCGGCTGCTGGACGACGGCTGGCGCGTCGTCGTGCCGTGGGTCGCCGAGCGCGAGCTGGAGCGCGTCGAGCGGCGCGACGGGCTGGAGCTGGTGCAGGCCGACCTGTTCGAGCAGCAGGCGGTCGCGGACGCGGTCGCGCTCGCGGCCGGCAGCGCAGCGGCGCCGCTGCGCGCGGTCGCGAACCTCGTCGGCGGCTTCGCGCAGGGCGCGCGCGTGGCGGAGGAGCCGATCGATGCGTTCGAGGCGCAGCTGCGGCTCAACCTGCGCCCGACGTATCTCGTCACGCAGGCGGCGCTGCCGCACCTCGTCGCCGCAGGCGGCGGCTCGATCGTGTGCGTCGGCACGCGCGCGGCGCTGCAGCCGTTCCCCGGCGCGGCCGGATACTCGACGGCGAAGGCGGGTGTGATCGCGTTCGCGCAGGCGGTCGCGGTCGAGTACCGCGACGAGGGCGTCCGCTGCAACGCGTTGCTGCCGAGCGTGATCGACACGCCCGCAAACCGCGCCGCGACGCCGAACGCCGACTTCGCGAAGTGGGTCGCCCCGTCCCAGCTGGCGGCGACGATCGCCTTCCTCTGCTCGGACGACGGCGCTGCCACCAGCGGCGCCGCGATCCCGGTCTACGGCCGCGCCTGACGCGCGGACGGCGGGCCGGGCACGGCGAAGCCCGGCGCTGGGGTCGTCGACTCGGTCTCGGACGCGACCGTCCGCCCGGCGTGCAGCGCCTTGCCGAGCTCGCCCCGCGAGCTGATCCGCAGCTTGAAATACGCGTTGCGCAGATGGAACTCGACCGTCTTCGTCGAGACGAACAGGGCCTGCGCGATCTCGCGGTTCGTCAGCCCGCGCTCAGCCAACTCGGCGACGCGGCGCTCGCTCGGGGTGAGCGCGTCGGTGCCTCTCACCGCCGGGCGCCGCGGGCGTGCACCGGCCGCGACGAGCGCCGCCCGCGCCGTCGCCGCGAGTCCGTCCGCGCCCGCGTGGTGGGCGATGTCGAGCCCGGTGCGCAGCGTCTCGCGCGCAACCGTGCGGTGACCGGCCGCGTGCTGAGCGGCGCCGAGGTCGACGAGCGCGCGCGCGTGCTCGAGCTGCGCCGGCGACCGCTCGAGCACGGCGACCGCCTCCTCCAACAGCGCGAGTCGTTCGCCGTCCTCCGCGACCATGCCGACTGCGCGCAGCGAGACACCGAGCGCCCGCGCCGACCCGAAGGCGCGCGAGAGCTCCAGCTCCTCGTCCGCCAGCCCGCGCGCCTGTTGGGTCCGACCGAGGCGCTGGGCCGCGAGCGCGGCCTCCGAGCGCCAGGCGAGCACGCCCGGGTTCGGTGCGGGGACCGCGAGCTGCCGGCGACCGCACTCCAGCAGGTCGTCGAGCGCGCGCTCTGGATCCCCCTCCGCGAGCGAGAGGCGGCCGCGCGCGAACAGCGACCAGTTGTACGTGAAGTACGCGTCGGCCTCATCGTCGGGCACGCCGACGAGCGCATGCGCCTGCTCGAACTCTCCGCGATCGATGTGCGCGAGCGCCATCCAGCCATGCGCGAACGGCCGCACGAGCACCATCACGGGGACGCGCTCCAAGCCGCCTTCGAGGTCGCCGAGCGCGCCCGTCAGGTCGCCTCGCAGGTAGCGCGAGGCGCCGCGCACGGTCGACATCACGGCGAAGCCGATCACCGAGCCGCGCCGGCGCGCGTCCTCCAGGCCGGCGCTCGTCGTCTGCTCGACCTCGTCGAGCGCGTCGCAGAACAGCAGCGTCGCGACGGATCCCGCCCACGCGACGCCGTCGGCGGTCGCCTCGCGCAGCAGCTCGCCGCCTGCATGCGCGTGGCGAACCAGGGCGACGACCTCGTCGGCCGGGGCGTTGCCCAACATCGCGTGCTCGAGCGCGCGTTGGGAGAGCAGCTCGCGCTGCGCCGGCGTGGCCGCCTCCGTCGAGCCGGCGAGCAGGTCGCGGAAGCGCGTCTGGGCCGTCTCGCGCGTGCGGAAGTCCAGTCGCGCGGCACCGAGGTACCCGGCCGTCAGCTGCTCCTCCAGCACCGGGTCGGCGCCGTCGAGCACGCGCAGGCCTTCGTCGAACGCGCTCGCCGCGCCGGCGTTGTCGCCGGCGGCGTAGAGCGCCTGTCCGAGCTGCGCCAGCGCGCTCGCGCGTGCAGCCGGAAGCTCCAGCAGCGCGACCGCCGCGCGCAGCCGCTCGACCGCGCTCGGCAGGCCAGCGAGCGCCTCGGCGCGCCCGAGGTCGACGAGCAGGCCGGCGCGCTCCTCCTGCGACGGCGACTCGTCCAGCGCGCGCAGCAGGTAGCCCGCCGCGGTGTCGGGAGCACCGCCGGCGAGCGCGCGTCTCGCGGCGGCGTGCAGACAGGTCACGACCCACGGAGCGCCGACCGGGAGCGTCTGCAGCAGATGCGCCGCGGCGCGATCGTCCGCGTCGTTGCCGGAGGCGGATCGCAGCAGCTCGGCCGCGGCGAGGTGCAGCTGTCCGCGTTCGGCGGTCGGGATCCCGAGGTAGACGGCCTGGCGCACGATCGGATGGACGAAGCCGAGCTCCGGCGCCGGATGCAGCACGTCGGCGCCGGCGAGCTCGTCGGCCGCGGTGGAGGCGGAGACGCCGTCGAGCTGTGCGAGCGCGGCGGCCTGCGCGAGCGGCGCGTCGTCGCCGAGCACCGCGACCGCGTGGGCGAGCGCGGGAGCCCCCGGTGAGAGGCGGCGGATGCGCGCGTCGACCGCCTGCGCGATCGTCAGCGGCCCGAGCGCCTCGATGTCCGCCGGGCGGTCGGCGCCGCCGCCGGCGGCCGGCTCGACGCCCCCTCCGCGCAGCTCGCTCAGCAGCTCGCGCAAGAAGAACGGGTTGCCGTTGGTGACGCGTGCGCAGGCGGCGCAGAAGGCGTCGTCCGCGTCGGGCAGCGAGCGCCGCACGATCGTCGTAATCGCCCGCTCGCTGAGCGGCGGCAGCTCGAGGCGCAGCGCAAGCGGATGCCACGCCAGCGCGCTCAGCGCGTCGGCGCTGCCGGCGCTCGCGGAAGGCCGCGGACGCGCCGTCATCACAATCGCCAGCGGGAGGTCCTCGATCCGCTGTGCGACGAACAGCAGCGCGCGCAGCGAGGCGTCGTCGGCGCTGTGCGCGTCGTCGACGGCGATCAGCAGCGGCCGGCGCTCGGCGATGTTGGCGACGACCCAGTGGAGGCCGTGCAGCAGCGGGAACTCCGGCGCGCCGCTCTCACGCCCTGTGACGTCGCCCGACAGCAACGGCGCGGCATGCGCAGCCGCGCCGGCGAGCACGCGTCTGCGCTCGCGCGGAGAGGCCGCGGACAGAAACGGCTCGAACAGCTGGAGCGCGACGCCGAACGGGAACTGGCGCTCGAGCTCGCCGCCGCGTGCCCGCAGCACCGTCATCCCGCTCGCCTGCGCGCGCCGGATCGCATGGCCGAGCAGCAGCGTCTTGCCGATCCCGCCCGCACCCTCGAGCAGCACCACGCGGCCATCTCCGGCAGTCGCCGCGGCGATCGTCTCCTCGAGCGCGGCCAGCTCCCGCGTGCGCTCGAGCGGCACCTCGGCAGCGGCGTGCCCCGGGCGAGTACGCGCAGGGGCGCCGGACACCGGCTGCCCGGATTCCGTGCCGGATGGGCCCCCCGCAGAGCTCACGGCGCCAGCCTAGCGCGCAAGGCGGTGTCCGTGGGACGGCTCGCGTGTCGCTTTGAGCGCGCCCGCCAGAGCGGGGACAGGTCGATCGCGAGCACCCGGTTCCAGCTCTGACCGTCGGTTAACCGGCAACCAGCGCGTCGCCGGAGGACGGGAGCTAGCGTCTGCGATGCCTCGGTCGCCGAAGGGCAGCGTGGACCTACCTACACCAGTCGGGCGATCCGTCAGCGATCCGGATCGAGCGGCAGGGTCCCCGCGAGCATCTCCGTTCACGCCCTCGACGCGCGAGCGCCGGCTCCGGAACCTCAGGCCCGGGGCCGTAGCGGGAGGGGGTCCGCCGCCAGGCGGGCCCCCTCTTGCGTCTCTCCTGACGGTGAGAGACCGCGGCGAGGTCGTGTGCTTCACTCCGCTGCGGTGCCGCCCGACGAGCTGCCGATCCTGCCGTTCGCCTCCGCCGCCGCCTGGGAGGCGTGGTTGGCGGACGAGCACGCGCGCGCCGCGGGCGTGTGGCTGAAGATCGCCAAGAAGGACAGCGGGGTCGCAACCGTCACCTACGCGCAGGCGCTCGACGTCGCGCTCTGCTTCGGCTGGATCGACGGGCAGAAGCGCGGCTTCGACGCGGCCTGGTTCCTGCAGCGGTTCACGCCGCGCACGGCGCGCAGCAGGTGGTCGAAGGTCAACACGGACCACGTCGCGCGGCTGATCGCCGAGGGGCGCATGCGCCCCGCCGGCCTCGCACAGGTCGAGGCCGCCAGAGCCGACGGACGCTGGGAGGCCGCCTACGAGAGCCAGGGCAACGCGACCGTCCCGGCCGATCTGCAGGCCGCGCTCGACGCGAACCCCGCCGCAGCCGCGTTCTTCGCCACCCTCAGAGGCGCTAACCGCTACGCGATCCTCTACCGCGTGCAGGACGCGAAGCGGCCCGAGACGCGCGCGCGACGGATCGCGAGATTCGTCTCGATGCTGGAGCGCGGCGAGACGCTGCACTGACGTCAGGGCGCGACCGGCTCGGCGGCGAGCCCGGTGCGGCGCACGGCGACGGCGTCGCGCACGTCGAGCAGCAACAGCGCGAGCAACGCGACGGCGACGATCGCGAAGCAGTTGAGCGCAAACGCCGTCGTGCCGGCCAGAGGATCGTCGGGCGTGGTCGTGGCGACCTGCACGAGCTGTGCGAGCCCTGCGCCCAGTGCTCCTGCGAGACAACCGGCGGCGGCGCGCGGCGGGATCCACAGCATCCCCACGCCGAACCCGACGACCCCGCCGGTCAGCGCGAGCGCAGCGACCTGCGCCTGCTCCTGGGTCAAGCCGTCGAGGCCGTGGTTGGGCGCCACGACGTACAGCAGGCCCCACAGGCCCCCGCCGAGCGCGCCTGCGAGCGCGCCGAGCAGCAGCCCCGTCGCCGTGCGCCGCAGCAGGCGCCCGTGGTCGCCACGGCGCAGCGTCAGCCAGATCGCGAGCGCGGCGACGACGATCGCCCAGCAGACGGCGCGCACCGCGACCTGCCCGACCACCCTCTCGCCGTCGGGGGCGCCGGCGGACGGTCCGAGGAACCCGAACGCCCGATGCGCGAGCAGGCCGGCGGCAACGGCGACAGCGACCCCCTCCAGCCACAGCGGCACGAGCGTGCTCACGCGCGCCGGGGCGGACGGCCGCGCGGCCGGAACGCCGACGACGTCGCGGACGCCGGCCTGCTCGCCGAGCAGGTCGGCAAGCGCCGTCATCAGGCGCTGGCAGTCGTAGCGCCAGCGCAGGTCGCTCAGCTCAATCGCGTTGCGCCGCGCGAGCGGTCGCAGCTCCGTCGGCAGCTGCTCGGGCGCGGGCATCCGCGCGCCCTCGACGAGCACCGGGATGACGGTCACGTCGGCGGCGCGCAGCGCCGTCTCGACCTCCAGGCGGACGAAGTCGGCGGGATCGGCGATGCGCGACCCGCCGTCGCCCATCCACTGCGGCCCGATCACGACCAAGAGGGCGCGGCAGGAGCCGACGGCCGTCGTGATGCGCTCGACGAAGTCGACCCCGGGCGCCATCTCCAGGTCCATGAAGACGTTGTGCTCGCCGAAGCGCGCGGCCATCGCGTCGTACAGCCGGCCGGCGTGCATCGCTGTGCCCTCGCGGCGGTAGCTGACGAAGACCTTGGGCGCCGCGGACGCCGTCATGTCACGCCGGCCCCCTTCACTGCCTCGCGCTGCTGCGAGACCCACGCCGCGTGCTCCTGCGAGACAAGTCCCTCGACGCGCTCGGCGAGCAGCGCGCTGGGCCGCGCCGCGCCGGCATAGGGGCCGGCCGCCGCCGCGTACAGCTGGCGCTCGTGCTTGAGGCGCTCGCACGTCGCGCGGTAGGCGGTCCAGTTCTGCTGGTACTGCTGCAGCTGCTGGAGCCCCTCCACCACGACGATCAGCGCGCCCGCGACGGCGAGCGGCGCGCTCTCCGCGCCGAGCGCGGCGGCAGCGGGGATCGCCGCCGCCAGCACGATCTGCCCCACCTTCAGGCGCTTGAACCAGCGCTGGTTGTGGCGGCTCTTGCCGTCATACCAGGCGATCTGTTCCTCGAGCCGCTGCTGCGCCGCCGCGGCCGCGGGGTCGACCCCCTCGACCGCTGCCGGCGACGCCGGTGCGAGCACGGCCTCCTGCATCGCGCCTCCCAGGCGTAGCCATGGAGACCCGATTGTGGACTTTCATTAGTCAGGCTGTCAAGAGATCGCGGCGCGCACGACCTCGGCGACGTGCTCGGGCGTCATCCCGAGCTCGCGCATGACGGTCTCGCCCGGAGCGGAGGCGCCGAAGCGCTCGATCGAGACGGATGCGTCGACGAACTGCGCCCAGCCCATCGCGATGCCGGCCTCGACGGAGATCTTCGGCTGGCCGGCCGGCAGCACCGAGGCGCGGTAGGCGTCGTCCTGCGCGGCGAACAGCTCCCAGCTCGGCATCGCGACGACGCGCACCTTCACGCCCTCGCCGGCGAGCAGGTCGCGCGCCTGCAGCGCGAGCGAGACCTCGGAGCCGGTGCCGACGAGCGTGGCGACCGCTTCCGAATCCTCGGCCAGCACGTAGGCGCCTCTGTCGATGCCGTTCGCCGCCCCGTAGACCGAGCGGTCGAGCACCGGCAGGTTCTGCCGCGAGAGCACGAGCACGCCGGGACCGTCGAGCTGCTCGACCATGAAGCGCCACGCCTCGGCGGTCTCGGCCGCGTCGCTGGGGCGGATCACCGTCAGGTCCGGAATCGCGCGCAGGGCGGCGAGGTGCTCGACCGGCTGGTGCGTCGGGCCGTCCTCGCCGAGCGCGACCGAGTCGTGCGTGTAGACCCACGCGACGTGCAGTCTCATCAACGCGGAGAGGCGGATCGCGCCGCGCATGTAGTCGGCGAACTGCAGGAACGTCGCGCCGTAGGGCCGCACGATCCCGCCGTGCAGCGCGAGGCCGTTGACCGCGCCGCCCATCGCGTGCTCGCGGATGCCCCAGTAGATGTTGCGAGTGGCGTGCTCCTTCGAGTACGCGCCGTCGGCCTTGATGCCCGTCTTGACGGACTCGTTGAGATCCGCGGAGCCGCCGACCATCGTCGGCAGGAACGGCGCGATCGCCTGCAGCGTCTCGCCGCCGGCCGCGCGCGTGGCCAGCTTGTCCTTGCCGCCGTAGTCGGGCAGCGCCTCGGCCAGGCCCGGCAGCGGCTTGCCGGCCCACGCGAGGTCCCACTCGGCGGCGCGGTCGGCGTCGGCCGCGCGCCAGGTGGCGAAGCGCTCCTCCCACTCGACCTGCTGCGCGGCGCCGCGCTCGACCGCGCTGAAGCGCTCGTAGACCCCGTCCGGCACGTAGAAGTGCTTGTCGGGATCCCAGCCGTAGAACTCCTTCGTCGCGCGGATCTCGTCCTCGCCGAGCGGCGCCCCGTGCGCGCCCGCGGTGTCGGCCTTGGTCGGCGCGCCCCACGCGATCGTCGAGCGCACGCGGATCAGCGACGGCCTGCTCTCCTCGGCTCTGGCGGCGGCGATCGCGGCGCGCAGCGCGTCGAGGTCGTTCGCGTCGTCGACGTGCTGGGTGTGCCAGCCGTACGCGCGGAAGCGCATCTCGACGTCCTCGGTGTCGAAGCTCAGCGACGTGTTGCCGTCGATTGAGATGTGGTTGTCGTCGTAGAGGAAGACGAGCTTGCCGAGCCCGAGGTGGCCGGCGATCGAGGCGGCCTCGGCGCTGACGCCCTCCATCAGGTCGCCGTCTGAGCAGATCCCGTAGATGTGGTGGTCCTGCACCTCGGCGCCGTAGCGCTCGCGCAGGTAGCGCTCGGCGAGCGCCATCCCGACCGCGTTGGCGAAGCCCTGGCCGAGCGGACCGGTCGTCGTCTCGACGCCGGGCGTGTCGTGCAGCTCCGGGTGGCCGGGCGTCTTGGAGCCCCACTGGCGGAACTGCTTCAGGTCGTCCAGCGCGAGGTCGTAGCCCGACAGGTGCAGACAGGCATAGAGCAGCATCGAGGCGTGGCCGGCCGACAGCACGAAGCGGTCGCGGTCGGGCCACTGCGGGTCGCGCGGGTTGTGGCGCATCACCTCGCTGAACAGCAGGTAGCCGACCGGCGCCATCGCCATCGGCGTGCCCGGGTGGCCGCTGTTGGCCTTCTGGACTGCGTCCATCGCGAGGGTGCGGATCGTGTCGACGGCGAGGCGGTCGTCGACCTGCGTGCTGGTCTGGGGCTCGGTCGTGGCCATGGGACGCTCGTTGGGTCGCGGGGACGGGACGACGCAGGTTATCCGCGCCGCCCGCGGGGCGAACGGCCGTACGCCGTCACAACGCGAACATCGCGCCTATACGTGGTGCCGCGCGCGCGACTAGATTGCGATTCACTTGGTCGCACGGCCTCGGCGACGGGGCCACCGAGCGAGAGGGGCCGGACCCATGACGGAGGCGATGCGAGCGCCCGACGAGCGCTTCGCGGATCTGCCGGACTTCCCGTACGAATCGCACTACCGGGAGGTCGACGGGCTGCGCCTCGCGCACCTCGACGAGGGCGACGGGCCGCCGGTGCTGCTCGTGCACGGCGAGCCGACGTGGTCCTACCTGTGGCGCCACGCGATCCCGCCGCTCGTCGAGGCCGGCTTCCGCTGCGTCGTGCCCGACCACGCGGGCTTCGGCCGCTCCGACAAGCCGGCCGACCTCGGCTGGTACTCATACGATCGTCACACCGCGCTGCTGAGCGACCTCGTCGAGCGGCTCGACCTGCGCGGCGCGACCGTCGTCGTGCACGACTGGGGCGGACCGATCGGCCTGCGCGTCGCCGTCGAGCAGCGCGAGCGGATCGACCGCATCGTCGTGATGGACACCGGCCTCTTCACCGGCCACCAGAGAATGAGCGACGCGTGGACGACGTTCCGCGACTTCGTCGAGCGGACCGAGGACCTGCCGATCGGGATGCTCGTGCGCGGCGGCTGCCACCGCGACCCGGGCGACGAGGTGATCGCCGCCTACGAGGCGCCGTTCGCCGACGGCGCCTCGAAAGCCGGTGCGCGCGCATTCCCGCTGATGATCCCGCGCACGCCCGATGCATCCGGCGCCGCAGACGGGCAGCGCGTGCTCGACGCCCTCGCGGACGATCCGCGGCCGAAGCTCGTGCTGTGGGCCGACCGCGATCCGATCATCTCGCTCAGAACGGGGCACCGCTTCGCGCAGGCGCTCGGGACCGAGGTCGCCCACGTGATTCCTGACGCCGGCCACTTCCTGCAGGAGGACCAGGGTCCGCTGATCGGGCGGCTGATCGCGGAGTGGCTTACGTGAGCACGCGGATCGTCACCGACCCCGGCTTCGCCTTGCGCTTCTTCGACGCGGGCAACCGGCTTCCCGACATCCGCGCGGTCAAGCCGGTGATGCTCGACCAGATGCGCCTGCATCGCGGGCAGCGCGTGCTGGAGGTTGGCTGCGGGACCGGCGACGACGTGCGCACGATCGCGCGGCGCGTCGGCCCGGACGGCAGCGTGCTCGGCATCGACACCTCCCCGCTCGTGGTCGCCGAGGCGACGCGGCGGTCGCACGGCCGCAACCTGCCGGTCGAGTTCCGCGTCGGCGACGCGGTCGCGCTCGACCTGCCCGACGCGACGTTCGACCGCTGTCGCGCGGAGCGGCTGCTGATGCACGCGCAGGGGGAGCCGCCCGAGCTGGTCGGCGCGATGACGCGCGTGCTGCGGCCCGGCGGACGGCTCGTCGCGTTCGAGCTCGACTGGGACACGCTCGCGATCGATGGCGCCGAGCAGGAGCTGACGCGGCGGGTCGTGCGCAGCTACAGCGACGGCGTCGCGAACGGCTGCGTCGGGCGCACGCTGCCGCGCCTGCTGCGCGACACGGGCTTGATCGACGTGGTGACTCTGCCCCACGCGGTCGAGATCCCGTTCGACTTCTTCGGCTGGGTCCTCTCCGGCCACCTCGACTCAGCGATCGCAGCCGGCTCCTTCACGCCCCAGGAGCTGATCGGTTGGTGGGACCAGATCGACGCCGCGCACGCGCGCGGGCGCTTCTACGCGGCGATCCTCGGCTTCGTCGTCGCGGGCTCGAAGCCCCGCGCGTAAGGAGACCGGCGGGAACGGCCTCAACCGCCGGCGAGCGCGGCGCGCGCCCGGCCGGCTTCCTTGGCCCGGTAGAGCGCGGTGTCGGCCGCCTCGAGCAGGCCCGTCAGCTCGCGGCCGTGCTCGCCGATCGGCGCCACGCCGATCGAGACCGAGACGGCGGGCGGCGTTTGGCGCGTCGGCGCTCGGCCGTTCACGCGGCGCCGGGGACGATCGCCCGCGCTACCCTCGAAGGACGATGTCGTTCTTCGAGCACGAGGGGCAGCGGATCGCGTACACCGTCTACGGCGACGGTCCGCGCGCGACGGTGCTGCTGCCGGGCCTGCTGCTCTCGCAGCGGATGCAGCAGCCGCTCGCCGAGGCGCTCGCCGAGCGCGGGGAGCGCGTGATCGTGATGGACCCGCTCGGGCACGGCAGCTCGGATCGCCCGCGCGACATGTGGCGCTACTCGATGAGCGCGTTCGGCCGCGAGGTGGTCGCGCTGCTCGACCACCTGGAGATCGAGCAGGCCGTGATCGGCGGCACGTCGCTGGGCGCGAACGTCGCGCTCGAGGTCGCCTCCGCCGCGCCGCAGCGCGTGCGCGGGATGCTGCTGGAGATGCCGGTGCTCGACAACGGGCTGCTCGGCAGCGCGCTCGCGTTCACGCCGCTGCTCGTGGCGCTGACGTTCGGCGAGCCGGTGATGAAGGTGGTCCAGCGGGTCGCACGCCGCGTCCCGCGCCGGCCGCTCCCGCTCGTCGCCGAGATCATGGTCGACTGGGTCGCGCAGGATCCCGGCCCCAGCGCCGCGGCGCTTCAGGGCATCTTCTTCGGCCGCATCGCCCCGCATCGCACCGAGCGCCACACGTTCGAGGCGCCCGCGCTCGTGATCGGCCATCCGCGCGATCCGGTCCATCCGTTCTCCGACGCCGACATGCTCGCCGCCGAGCTGCCGAACGGGCGGCTGCTGAACGCCGACTCGATCATCGAGCTCCGCACCAAGCCAGAACGGCTGACCGGTGAGATCGCCGCGTTCGTCGACGCCTGTTGGAAGACGCGGACGACGGCCTCGGCGCGCAGAAGACCTGCCCGCAGACGCGCGTCCGCGAGAGCGAGACGTCCGCGCGCCGCGACGGCGTAGGTCGTTTCCCACCGGCGCGGCGTCTCAAACCAACACCAGGAAGCGGTGTCATGCGACCGCCTGCGCACTTGCATTTGCGCACAGGCGAGCTAGCCTCGCGCGCGCAGAGACTCCACAGGGGAAAGGAGCATCCGCATGCGCAGGACCATCCGTCGTTTCGCGAGCCTGCTCGCGATCACGGCCATTGCAGCCGCTCTCTCAGCGGGAACCGCGGCCGCCGCGCCGGTCAACGCGCCCAACGCGCAGCTCGTCACGCTCGAATGCGGTGACGCCGGCACGTTCGACGCCGTCGTCAACGGCAGCGGCGCGTGGTCGCCGGGGCATCTCCTCGACGGCCAGGGCGTCGTCATCCCGGTCGCCTTCGGCGAGGAAACCGTCACGGTGAGAGACGCGGAAGGCAACGTCGTCGACGAATTCACCAACCCCGCCATCACGAAGGGCAACGGCAAGGCGAGAGCGAGAAACCGCACCGCGGTCGAGTGCACGTACTCGCTCAGCTTCACCGACGAAGGCAACACGATCACCGTCACCGGCAGCGCGACCGGCTTCCTGCCCGGCCGACCCGCCGCGGACTAGCTGGACGATCCGGGCGTCGTGCTCGGTGGGGGTGGCCCGCCGGGCACGATGTCGCGACCCGTGGGGCGCATCTGCTCGTCGAGCTCGAGCTGCCAGTAGTAGCGCGTGAAGTGGCGGCCGGCGACAAACTCGCCGACGTGCGGCTCGACCCGCTCGCCGCTCGCCATCCGCACGATCAGCTCGGGGTAGGTGCGGCCGGGCAGGGCGGCGTACATCGGCGCGGAGAAGGCGCCGCCGAAGCGCGTGTTGACGTCGGTGATGCCGAGGCCGATCTCGCGGTCGCGGAAGGCCTGCACGGTGCACGGCCCGCGCACGCCGAGCGCCTCGACGACGCGCCGACCCAGCTCGACCAGCTCCGGGTCGTCGAGCGGCGCGCCCTTGATCGACTCGCCTCCGCGCGACTCCAGCATTGTGCGCGGGATCGCGTTGAGGCAGCGGCCGTCGAGATCGGACAGGCAGTCCATCGAGAACTCCGGCCCGTCCATCGCCCGCTGCACCATCGTCGGCTCCTTCACGTACTTCACGAAGAAGGCGGCCTCCTCGGCGTCGTGCGCGAGGTGGATCGAGCGCGCGCCCGAGCCGCGGCGCGGCTTGATCATCACGGGGTAGGAGACCGGCTCCTCGCCGGGGAGGACGGTCGGCGGGCTCGGCAGCCCGTGTCTGAGCAGCAGGTGATGCGTCTCGTACTTGTCGTACGTCGCGCGCGCGATCTCCGGGTCCGGAACGAGAGACGGGAGCACCCCGTCCGCGCGTGCCTGCGCGAGTACCTCGATGTCGAGGTCGGTGAGCGGAATCACGGCGCCGACGTCGTGCCGCGCGCAGATCTCGGCGAGGAATGGGACGTAGCCGGGGTCGTCGATGCGCGGCGGCGCGACACGCACATGCGCCGCGTACTGCGCCGGCGCCAGCGGGCTGGGATCCGCCGCGATCACGGTCGTGTGCTGCGCAAACGCGCTCACGATGTCGTACCGCTTCCCTACGCCGGTGAGCAGGATCGCCCGAGCGGGCCCGAGGCGCGAGCTTGGACTGCGAGACGTATGTTTCATCGTCTCGCAGGGCAAGGCTCGGCGCCTCGGGTCTGCCACGGCGATCGACCAAAGCTCACTTGCCCCACCCGCCTGTCTCGCCCTTGTAGAGACCATCGCCGCTGAGCAGGGTCTTCGCGGTGCGCGCGAGGATCTTCAGGTCGAGCATCAGGGTGCGGTGCTCGACGTACCAGAGGTCGAGCTCGATCCGCTCGGACCAAGGGAGCGACGCGCGGCCGTTGATCTGGGCCCAGCCGGTGATGCCGGGCTTGACCTTCAGGCGTCCGAGCTGGCGCTCGGTGTACTGGTCGACCTGCGCCTGGATCGTCGGGCGCGGGCCGACGATCGACATCTCGCCGCGCACGACGTTCCACAGATTCGGCAGCTCGTCGAGCGACGTGCGGCGCAGGAACGCGCCGACGCGCGTGATGCGGTCGTCGCCCTCCTGGATCGCGAGGCCGGCGCCGGTGAACTCGGCGCCTCTGACCATCGTGCGCAGCTTGCAGATCTCGAACGGGCGGCCGTCCTTGCCGACGCGCGTCTGGCGGTAGAGCGGGTGCCCCGGCGACTCCAGCCGGATGGCGAGCGCGGCGAGCGCGACGAGCGGCGCGCTGACGATCGCGCCCAGCCCGCCGACGAGCAGATCGAGCACACGCGTGGCGAGCGCGCTCATCGCGTCCCCTCCGGCGGCGACCAGCCGGCCTCGGTCCCGTGCCGCTTCCAGTCCCACAGCCCGGCCGCCAGCGCCGCCTGCGTGAGGACGTAGTAGCGCGCGACGAGCAGCAGGCGATGCCGACTCCAGCGCGCGAGCACGGCGGCGCCGACGAGCGCGCACTGCAGTGCCATCGTGACGACGTAGACCGGGCTGGTCGTCAGCAGCAGCAGGTTCGCCAGGAGCACGATCAGGTGCAGAAACGGCATCGCGTAGCGCAGCACGCGATGCGAGACGATCATCAGCGCGTACAGCGGCCCGTAGCCCTTCGGGGAGAGCAAGCCGCCCTTCAGGACGATCGGCCAGCCGTGGCTCATCATGCGGCGCTTGCGCGCGAACTCGCCCTCGATCGAGGGGACCATCTTCTCGCTCGCGCGAGCGTCGGGCGCGTAGAGCGCGCGCCAGCCGCGCTTGACCATGTTGAATGGGAACGAGAGGTCGTGGCCCATGATCGGGTCGACCTCGATGTAGGAGTCGCGGCGCGTGGCGTAGATCGCGCCGTTGCCGCCGGTGACCGACTTCAGGCGCGACTCAAGCGAGCGCAGCGCCATCTCGTAGCGCCAGTAAAGGCCCTCCTGGTTCGTGCCGTCGTCGTTGTTGACAAACGAGACCTGCCCGCACACGTACCCGACCGCCGGATCGACCTGGAAGGGCACGATCAGGCGGCGCAGCGCGTCCGGCGACCAGAAGGCGTTCGCGTCCGAGAACGCGACGAGCTCGCCGCGCGCTTGGCGCACGGCGGCGTCCTGCGCGCGGATCTTGCCGCCACGCGGAAGCTCGAGCACGACGTCGGCGCCGGCAGCGCGGGCGCGCTCCGGGGTCGCGTCGGGCGAGCCGTCGCAGGCGACGATCAGCTCCAGGCGGTCGGCCGGGTAGTCGAGCGCGCGTACGTTTGCGACCTTCTCCTCGATCACCGCCTCCTCCTTGTACGCCGCCACGACGAAGGAGACCGACGGCAGTTCGCCAGCAGCGGCACGCTGCCCGTCCGGAGCTGCGGTGCCGCGCCGCATCGGCTTGCTGCGCAACCGCACCAGCAGCGCGAGCAGCAGGCCGTAGCCGAGCTGCGTGTAGACGATCAGGACCGCGCAGGCCCAGAAGACGATCGCGACGACGAGCACGGCCGGGGATTCTGGCGGACTGGGCGGGCAGCCGCCGCCGCGTGCCGCCGCCGCGAGTCGCGGCGCGCCGGCGGGGTAGGCTCGGCGGCATGACCTACACGATCAAGAACCTCGCCTCGGTCGACGACTCGGCGCCGAGATTCGGCTTCGGCGAGATCGGCGAGGCGCACTTCGCAAACAGAGCGCTGGAGGCGCAGGACACCGGCATCGCCTACCACGTGCTGCGTCCGAACAAACGGCAGGCCTTCGCCCACAGACATGACGACGCCGAGGAGATCGCCGTCGTGATCTCAGGCGGCGGGCGCGTGAAGCTCGACGACGAGGTGTGCGAGATCCGCGCGCTCGACGCGATCCGCTGTGCCCCGAACGTGACGCGCCAGTTTGAGGCTGGCCCCGAAGGGATGTCCTACGTCGTGATCGGCCCGCACCACGACAGAGACGGCGAGCTGATCCACGAGGGCTTCTGGGAGGACTGAGCGCAGGTCAGTGCCCGCGCAGCGCCTCGTACAGCGCGAGGTGCTGCGCGGCGATCGCGTCCCAGGCGTATGGCCCGGCCGCCGCGGCTCGGGCGGCTGTGGCGAGACGCTCGCGGGTGGCGGGGTCGGCGAGCAGGGCGACCAGCTTCGTATGGAGCGCGGCCGGATCGCCCGGCGGGACCAGCTCGGCGGCGCCGGTCGCGGCGACCTCGGGGAAGCCGCCGACCGCGCTCAGCAGCAGCGGCTTGCCGAACGCGAGCGCGGTGAACAGCACGCCCGACTGGTCGATCTCACGGTAAGGCAGCACGACGAGATCGGCGCGGCGGAAGAAGGCCGGGATCTCGCGGTCGACGACGAAGCGCGGCACAAAGCGGACGTTCGGGGGGGCGGCAGCGCGCAGCGGCGCGATGTCCATTTTCGGCAGGCCGACGACCCACAGCTCGGCGTCCTCGATCCCGCGCCACGCCTCCAGCAACACGTCGATCCCCTTGTACGGGCGCATGAGGCCGAAACAGAGGACGACCGGCCGCTCGACCGCCGCCAGCTCGGGGGGGAGCGGCGCCGCGACGCCGGGCAAGCGTCCTGCCGCACGGTCACTCTGCGACCCCAGGGCAGGACGCTGCAGCGGGGAGCCCGGAGCCGGCTCCATCGCGGCCAGATGCGTGAACGCGCCATGCGGAATCGTGTGCACGCGCCCCGGGTCGATCCCCAGCTCGTCGCGCAGCCGGTCGGCGCCGTGCTCGGAGTGGACGACGACTGCGTCGACGCGCTCGTACAGCCGGCGCTGAGCGTCGTACTGGACCCGCCCACCCCGCGGCTCGCGCGGCAGCACGTCGTGCGCGGTCAGGACGAGCGGCGGACGGCGGCTCCGGGGCAGCGCGATCGGTGGCAGCCGCACGTCGAGCGGCTGCACCGTCAGCCACTGGAAGTGCACGACGTCAGCGCGACGAGCCGCGCGGGAGGCGGCCCAGCGCAACATGTCTGGCACGTGCTGGGCGAGCTTCGCGGCCCGACGCGGACGCGATCCGGCCGCGCCCGGAGTCCAGTGGTAGAAGGCCTCGCGCGTGCTGTAGCCGTCTCCCCGCGGCACGTCCCCGTACGCGAAGCGGCTCGTCACCAGCTCCACGGCGACCCGGCCCCCGCCCACCCGCGCGAGCGCCCCCGCCAGCGCGTGGTCGTACGGCGGGGTGAAGGCGGACGGATCGACAAGCTCGACGTTGAGCGGTGAGTCGGCCATGTCCGGCATCATCCCCCACCCGTCATGAGCGTCGAAGTCTCCTACTGCGTCGTCAACACCGAGCAGCGCGTGCTGCTGGAGCGCTGCCTCGACGCGATCGCACGAGAGCAGGCGACGCTGCCGTTCGAGACCGAGGTGCTGGTGCTCGACAACGCCTCGCGCGACGGCTCGGTCGGCATGGCGAGAGCGCATCCCGTGACGACCGAGCTGATCCGCCGCGAGCAGCGGCGCGGCAAGGCCGAGAACGACAGCACGCTGATGCAACGCTCGCGCGGGCGCTACTGCCTGCTGCTCAACGAGGACTCAGAGCTGCTGCCGGGCGCGACCGCCGCCCTCCACGCCGCAGTCGCGGAGCGCACGGACGTGGGCGCCGCGGGCGCGAAGCTGCTGCGCCCCGACGGCAAGCAGCAGCCGTCGGCGTGGCGCTTCCCGACGCCGTCGACCGCGCTTGCGGGCGCGGTGTTCCTGCACAAGTGGCTGACGGTCGAGAGCAACGGCACCGCCGTGCGCGAGGTCGACTGGGCGCAGTCGGCCGCGCTGCTCGTGCGGCGCGAGGCCGGCGCGAGGATCGGCTGGATGGATCCGGCCTTCTTCGTCTACTCCGACGAGGTCGACTTCTGCAAGCGTCTGCGCGACGCCGGCTGGGCGGTGGTGTACGTGCCGCAGGCGGAGGCGATCCACCACGAGCAGCTGTCGACGGGGAACGTCCCCACACGGCGGATCGTCGAGCTCTCGCGGAACCGCGACCGCTACATGCGCAAGCACCACTCGCGCCTGTCGGCCGCGCTCGTGCGCTGGCTGACGGCGTGGACGTACGCGCTGCGCGCGGTCGCGGCGAACGTGCTGCCCGGCCATGACCCGGCGCGCTACTGGCAGCACGTGCGCGCGTCGCTCCACCCCGAGCGCGGCGAGGGGCTGCGCGAAGCGGCGGCGGACTGGAACACCGGAGGCCGGCGCCTGTAGCGTCGCCCGCAGGCGATCCGCTTGCGGTCGCCGGAGGGCGAAAGTCGCTACCGCAGGTCTGCGCTTGCGGTGACCGAAGGCGAAACCCGCTTACCGGGCGCCGCGTCCAGCGACGCCACGCAACCGCGCGAGCAGCGTGCCGATGAGCGCGCGCTCCTCGGGGCGGTAGAAGCCGGTCAGGCCGAGCACGACGGGCAGCGCGAGCGCGAGCATGAGGCGTGAGACGAAGCCGGTCGCGCCTTCGGTCGGCAGCAGCAGCTCGCCGGCGCCAGCGAGGCCGCCGAGCACGAGCGCGAGCTGCGCGATCCGCTGCCACTCGAAGTCGACGCGGAACAGTCTGCGCGTCAGCAGCCGCATCACGATCAGCATCGCGACGTACGCACCGGCGAGCGCGAGGCCGGCGCCGGCGATCCCCAGCGACGGCGTCAGCACGATCAGCAGCACGACGTTGACCGCGAGGCCGACGGCGGCGGCCGGGAAGTTGCGCGTCGTCACCTCGGCGCGACCGGCGATCACGACGAAGATCACGAACAGGCCGTAGAGCGACCAGCCGAGCGCGAGCCAGGGCAGCGCGGTGTGCGCCTCGAAGAAGGCCGGCGCGGCGAGCAGCTTTGTGAACCAGCGGCCGAGCAGCAGCAGGCCGGCGACGGCCCAGCCGGTGACGAGCAGGTAGTAGGTCGCGACGAACGCGTAGAAGCGCGCCGCCTCGTCGTCGTCCTTGATCGAGTAGGCGAGCGGCGGCCAGCTGTACTGGAAGGCGCGCGCGATGAAGGCGGTGACGCCGGCGAGCTTGACGGCGATCGAGTAGACGCCGGCGGTCGCGGCGCCGTAGCGGTGGAACAGGTAGTAGCGGTCGACGAGGTTGAGCGCGTAGACGGACGCGTCGGCGGGGACGGTCGGCAGGCCGAAGCGCAGCAGGTGGCCGAGGCGGTGCAGTCTCGGGTGGTCCGCCCCGCCGCGGCGCGGCAGCAGGCGGCCGGCCATCGAGGCCCACAGCGCGAGCAACACGACGGTCGAGGCGGCGTAGTTGCCGAGCAGCAGGCCGCGCGCCTCCTGGTTCTCGATCACCACGAGGTAGACGGTCAGCGAGATCGTCAGCAGGACGTTGGAGAGCGTCGTGACCGCGTATGCGCGGGCGCGTTCGTCGACGCGCAGCAGCGCGTAGGCGAGCTCGAGGTTCGTGAACGTCCACAGGCCGAGCACGGCGATGCGGAAGATCCCGGCGTCGCGCTGGTCGAGGACCAGCTCTGACAGCGGCCCGGCGAAAATTGCCAGCGGGATCGCGCACAGCGTGGTGGCGACGAGCAGGAAGCCCGTGGCGCGCCGGGCGAGCGCGTCGCGGCGCTCCCGATCCTCGTCGGCGTAGTGGTAGCGCACGAGCGCCTCGCCGACGCCGAAGCGGATCACGATGCTGAACAGCACGATCCCCGTCATCAGCAGCTCGGCGACGCCGTACTGGGACTCGGAGACGTGCCGCGTGTAGATCGGCAACAGCGCGACCGCGAAGACCTTCGAGACGACGTCGCCGACCTGATAGGCCGCCGTCGTCTTCAGCAGGCGCTGGAGGAGGCCGTGCATGCGGGCGGGACGCTAGTTCAAATGCATGCTGTGTAGACGCGCCGGCATTGACCCGCGACCATCGGCTGACCGCTTTCACTCGTCACAAAAGGAGGTTGTGCATGGCGGTGTATGCTGGTGTAGAGATGAGTCGGACGAACATCGACATCGACGATCAGCTGATCGGGCTGGCGATGAAGATGCACGGGCTCAAGACAAAGCGCGAGGCCGTCGACTTCGCGCTGCGCAGACTCGTCGGCACCCCGATGACGCGCGAGGAGATGCTCGCGATGCGGGGGACCGGCTGGGAAGGCGACCTCGACGAGATGCGCTCGGCGCCTTTCCCATGGGATCGCTGATCCTTGCCGACTCGTCCGCGTGGATCGAATATCTGCGCGCGACCGAGAGCGACACCGACCTGCAGCTCGACGGGCTGCTCAGAGGCGGCGCGCGCGTCGCCACGACCGACCTCGTCCTGCTCGAAGTGCTCGCGGGCGCGCAGACGCTGGACAAGCAGGACCGCTGGCAGGGGCTGCTGTACGCCTGCGAGTACCTGCGCTCCCAGCCGCCGCTCGACTTTGAGGCGGGAGCGGCGATCTATCGGACGTGCAGGAGGGGCGGAGAGACGATCCGCGCGCTGAGCGACTGCGTGATCGCCGCGGTGGCGATGCGCTGCAAGGCGGCCGTCCTGTCGAAGGATCGCGACTTCACGGCGATCGCCCGGCACGTCGAGCTCGAGCTGGCCTAATTGGCCAGCTCGGCGTGCCGGCGGGCCCCAGCGCGCTGCCACAATGAGGATGTGGAGTCGCTGAAGGGAAAGCTGCTGCTGGCCTCGCCGACGCTCGAGGACCCGAACTTCCTGCGCACCGTCGTGCTCGTCGCCGAGCACACGGACGAGGGGGCGATGGGGCTGGTGCTGAACCGGCCGGCGGACGTGACGGTCGGCGACAGCGCGCCGGAGCTGGAGGAGCTGGTTGACGCGCGCGAGCCGATCTACGTCGGCGGTCCGGTGCAGCCGACCGCGGTGATCGTGCTCGCGGCCTTCACCGACCCGGGCGCCGCCGGACTGCTGATCAGCGACGACGTCGGTTTCCTCTCCGCCCAGCTCGATCTCGCGGACTCGGCGGCGGTGACGCAGCGCACGCGCGTGTTCGCCGGCCACGCCGGCTGGGGTCCCGGCCAGCTCGACGAGGAGATGGAACGCGAGGACTGGATCGTCGAGACCCCGCGCCCGGACGAGCTGTTCGCGACCGAGCCCGAGGGGCTGTGGTCGCAGGTGCTGATGCGCAAGGGCGGCACGTTCGCGCTGGTGGCGCGGATGCCGCTCGACCCGTCGCTGAACTGAGCGCAGTGATCAGCGCGCCAGCAACGTCCAGATGCGGCGTACGAGCGCGTCGGCGTCAGGATCGCCGGCGGCGGCCCGCGCGGCGAGCTGGGGCAGGCCGGTGTGGACGGCGAAGCCGCCCGCGTCGCCGAGTGTCCAGGCGGCGATGACGGGGATGCCGGCCTCCGCGCCCGCCTGGGCGTCGAGTCTCGCGAACGGGGCCACGCCCGCGAGCGTCTCGTAGGCGTCATAGCCGGAGAAGGCGCCGCTCGTCCCCTCGAACAGGCCGAGTCTGCCCTCGTCGTACGTCGTGATCGTGGCGGGATCGGCGGGCCGCTCCAGCGGCTGGCGCGGACGGGCGCCGAGCGCGTCGGTCGGCTGCGGCGCGGAGGGTGCGCGCAGCGTGCCGCCGTCGAGGCGGACGGTGCGTCGCAGCGAGTCGGTCCCGAGCGACCACACGTGCCCGCCGTCGCGCACGTAGCGGCGCAGTTTGTCGCGCAGCTGCGGCGTGACCCAGCGCGGATCGCCGGCGAGCACGACCCCGTGGTGGCTGCCGAGCGGCGGTCCCGTGGGCGGGCGGGAATTGGTCAGCGCGGCGTCGGTCGTGAGGTCGTAGCGCAGCAGGTTGTCGTCGAGGAAGCGCAGCAGCGGCGCCTCGCTCTGCGCGATGCCAGCCGGCATGCCGTTCGCGAACGGGCGCGTCAGCAGCGCGCTCGCGCGCGGGGCGGGCGGGGCGGGCGGGGCCGCGTCGAGCGTGTTCGGCAGCCCGTCGCCGTCGTCGTCGACCGGGTTGCGGCCCTGCCAGGTGATCGCCGGCAGCACCACGAGCACCGGCCGCGGCTTGGTCGCGCGGACGACGAGCGGGACGGTCGTGCGGAAGCGCTCGCCGGTGGTCGCCGAGGCCGGGGCCGGGGCGGATCTCGCGCGCCCGCGTCCGCGTCTGCGCGCTCTCGGCCTCGCCGCGCCCGGCGGCAGCGTCGCGATCGTCAGCTCGTACAGCCCCGACTGCCCGCGCGGCACCCGCACGCGCAGCCGCACGCTGCTGCTCTGCCCGTGCGCGACGACCGACGCGTCGCCGAGCCGGCGCAGCGCCCAGTCGTAGGGGCGCCCGCGCGCGTCGACCAGCACGACCGCGACCTTGCCGGCGTCGACCGGCGAGAGCGGCGGCGCGGCCGCGAGGCGGCGGATCGTGACGCCGGCGTGGCCGGGCAGCGCGGCCGGGAGGTCGCGGGCCGCAGCGGCACCGCGCGCGTCGGGCAGCCGCCGCGGGAACGTGCCGGCGTTACCGGAGCGGTCGGCGACGAGCAGGCCCATCAAGTACGTCCCGGGCGGCGCCGTCTCACCGTCGAGCTTGCCGTCCCACGCAACCGTCCGCTTGCCGGCCGGGACGGTGATCTGTCCGACGCGCCGCGCCGGCGTCACATCGGTGCGGTAGATCAGCACGCGCGCGCGGCGGCCCTCGGTGCCTCGGATGTGGATCGTCACCGCGTCGACGCCGTGCTGGGGCAGGAACGCGGGCCCGTCACCGGCGTGCGGCTCGACGTCGGTCACGAGCGGGCGCGGCGGTCTCGTGTCGACGCGGATCGGCTGCGCGAGGTCGATCGTGCGGCCCTGGTGGATCAGCGCGACGCGCACGCGGTAGCTGCCGTCGGCCACGACCGCGCCGCTCGCATCGCGGCCGTCCCAGAAGAGCACGATGCGCTTGCGCTTGGGCAGGTAGCGGCCGTCGACCAGGCGGCTGACGATGCGCCCCTCGTCGTCGACGATCGAGACGCTGACGTCGTCACCGTTGACGATCCAGAACGAGATGCGCGCTCTCTGCACGCGCGCGTCCGGCGTCGGCGAGAAGACGCTGAAGATCTTCGGCCGCACGACGAGCGGCGGCGAGCTCTTGAGCTTCTGCGTGACGACGAACGCGCCGAGCGTCGCGAGCACGAGCAGGCCGAACGCGATGCGGGCCAGGCGCGTCACTCAGGTTCTCCCAGCTCCGCGACCTCGACCGGGACGAGCGCGACGTTCGGTACCTCGAACGTGTGGAAGGCGGCGAGGCCGCGCGGGTCGCGGCGGCAGAGCATGGTGCGGATCGAGCCGCCGTGGCAGACGACGAGCGCGGGCAGCTCGCCGGCCGCGACGACGTCGGCCAAGGCGTCGCGGACGCGCGCCTGCTGCTCGGCGAGCGTCTCGCCGCCGGGGAAGCGGAAGCCGATCTCGGCGTCGGGTTTGCGCCAGGCGGCGTAGCGCTCGGGATCGCTCGCGGCGATCTCGTCGAACAAGAAGCCCTCCCACTCGCCGCGCCAGCCCTCGCGCAGGCGAGCGTCCAGCTGTGGCGTGAGGCCGATGCGCGCGCCGACGATCTCGGCCGTCTCGCGCGCCCGCGAGAGGTCGCTGGCCCACAGCGACGCGACCGGCGGCTGGAGCGCGGCGACGCGCTCCGCGAGCTCGCGCGCCTGCGCGCGGCCGGTGTCGTTGAGCGGCGTGTCGCGCTGGCCCTGGAAGCGCAGCGGCGGAGCGTTGTCGTCGGTCTCGCCGTGGCGGGCGAGCAGGATCATCCGGCGGTGGTGGGCGGGTGGGCGGGAACGGTGTCGGCCCGCAGCCCGAGCCGCAGCGTCTCGAGCGAGAGCACGTCGCGCGGAGCGATGTTGCCGAGGTTGACCTCGTGGCCGAAGCGCTGCAGGAACCACACCTGCTGTTCCTTGCGCGGCGCCTCGAACAGCAGCCGCTCGACCGGCACGGCGTGCGCGATCTCGTCGATCAGCCCCATCCGCACCTCGCCGTCTGCGCGATAGATCCCAGCGGTGCCGCTCTCGCGCGCCTCGGCGATCACCTTCCACGCGCCAGCCGCCAGCTCCGACTCGATCTGCTCGACCCATACGTAGGGGGCCATGATGAAGGCGGCGTCCTTGCTGCCGACCTCCGAGAGGACGGTGAAGCCCTCGCCGGCGAGCCGCTCGATCAGTGCGAGCTTGCGCTCGTGTGCCAGCTCGATCGTGCCGTCGGAGATCTCGACGTGCGTCAGCTCCAGCTCGCGCAGCCAGGCGATCAGCTGGTCGACTCTCTCCTGGGCGATCGCCAGCTCGGTGAGCGTGCCGCCGAGCACGACCGGGATCCCGTGTGCGCGGTAGCAGGCGAGCTTCGCGTCGAGGTTCTCGGTGACGACGGCGGTCCCCCAACCGAGCTTGACGAGGTCGACCGCCGCGCCGGCGACCTCCACCAGCGACTCGACCTCGGCGACCGACAGGCCGCTGTCGAGCACGTGCGTGATGCCCCACTCGCGCGGCTTCGCGCTGCGCTGCGGGAGGTCGAGGAAGGGGGGCGTCACGGACGGGGGAACGGCGCTACTGCTGCTGGTCGGCGCCTACCGTGACGACGGCGTCGACCGCGCAGGTGGCGCCCTGCGCACAGGCCGCCTCGGTATCGGCGTCGATCGGCTGGACCGCGTCGGCCGGCACGTTCAGCGTCTTCGCCACCTCCTGCGCCTCGGCCTCGTGGCCGTCGAAGTAGGAGACGACCGTCACCGAGCGCGCCTGGTCGGAGGCGTTCGCGACCGGGCCCCTGACGAAGCCGTCGGAGGTGAGCGTCGTCGCGACGGTGCTGGCGAGCCCGGCCGTCGTCGTGCCGTTGAGGACGGCGACGGTGACTCTGTCATGCGCGGGGGCGGCGGCAGCGGGGGTCGTCTGGCTCGACGCGCCGGTCGTCTGGCGCACCGGCGAGGTGCTCGACGCGGCCGGCGTCGATGGCGAGTCGTTCCCGCCGCCGGACAGCAGCAGCACGGCGATCGCCGCGACGGCGAGGAGGCCGAGCCCGCCGAGCAACAGCGCCAGGCGGCGGCGACCGTGCGGCGCCTCGTCGCTTCCGTCGCCGCGCGGGCTCGCGCTCGGCGCGCTGCGCGCGCGCAGC
>JBJMLB010000100.1:0-34723 GCA_045805465.1 Conexibacter sp.
CCCACCCCCGGGGCGCGTCGCCCGGGCTCGGCCGACTCTCCCCCCGGCCGGGCCCGGGCTCTACCAGGCCCACCCACCCGGCGAGGCCTCGGGCGGGCGGCCGGCCCGCGCCGAGGCCTCGCCCCGGCGCGAACGCGAGATGTGGCTCAGGCGGGCGCGGGCGCGCCGACGACGGCGCTCGACCAGTCGATCACCGAGGTCGGCTTCACGACGTGCTTGTTCATGCCGAGCTGCTTCGGCTCGAGGCCGAGCGCGAGCCCGACGAGCTGCGGCAGGTGCAGGACCGGCATCGCGAGGTCGTCGCGGCCGACGGCCTTCTTCGCGACCGGCTGCTGCAGGTCGAGGTTGAGGTGGCACAGCGGGCACGGCACGACGAGGCAGTCGGCCTCGGCGTCCTGCGCGTCGGCGAGGTGGGTGCCGGCCTGCTTGAGCGAGGCTTCCTTGTTCATCGTGACGATCGGGAAGCCGCAGCACTTGTGGATGCCGGCGTAGTCGATCACGGTGCCGCCGAGCGCCTCGATCACCCAGTGCAGGTAGGCGTCGCGCGGGTGCTCGTCGTCGATCCCGAGGCGGTCGGTGGGCCGCACGATGTAACAGCCGTAGAAGGGCCCGACCTTGAGGTTCGTCAAAGGCCGCTTGACCTTCTTCTTGAGGTTCTCCAGGCCGATCTCCTCGACCAGCAGCCACAGGAAGTTCTTGTTCGTGAGGCCCTTCTCGTAGGAGAGACCCTCGGCGGCGAGCGTTCCGTTGACGTGGTCGCGGTACTCCGTGTTCGCGTCGAGGCGCTCCTGCGACTCGCCGTGAGCCCCCTGGCACGTCGAGCAGATGTTCATCATCAGGTCGGCGCCCTGCACCGCCTGCGCGAGCGCGAACGTGCGTGCGTTGAGCGTGTCCGCCAGCTCCTGGCTGTGCTCGGCGATCACGCCGGCGCCGGAGCAGCAGGCGCGGTCGAGCTCGACCAGCTCGATGTCCAGCAGCGGCGCGACGGCCGCCATCGAGCCGTGCAGCTCGGGGGTGAAGCCGCGGCTCACGCAGCCGGGCCAGTACGCGACCTTCATGCGGACTCGCTTTCGCTCGCCGAGGTGGGCTGGTGCGGATCGGGCCCGGGGGCGGACGGCATGCCGTCGCCTCCCGCCGCCACGGCCGCCGGCACGGTCTCAGCCGGCGCCGCGTCCGCGTCGTCGTCCTCGTAGCCGGAGATGTAGAGGTTCAGCTCGTAGCGTCTGTCCTTCGACTCGACCGTGTCGAAGATCGCCTGGACGGCCTTCAGGTCTCTGCTCGGGATTCTGTGGCCGAGCAGCGCGAGCTTCGGCGACATCTTGCCGCGTATCAGGCCGCTCACGACCACCGGCAGCGAGCTGAGCAGCTCCTGACCGGCGGCCGGATGGAACTTGCCGAACCACGAGTCGCCGCCGTAGGAGCGCGGCAGCAGCTCGGCCTCGTGCAGCAGGCCGTAGCCGCGGATCAACGACGTGAACGCGCGCTCGTGCCGCTCGCCGTTGTTGCGGTCGACGATGTGGTGATCGTTCGTCGCGACGCGCCGCAGGCGCATGATCTGGCTCATCGGCGCGACGCCCTTTGGACACGCGTCGATGCACGTGAAGCAGTGCGTGCAGTCGAAGATGCCGTGCGGGTCCTCGGCGAGGTCCTTGAGGCGCTCGAACTGCTCCGCGTCGCGCGGGTCGCCGACGAAGCGATAGGCCTTCGCCGAGGCGGCCGGGCCGACGAACAGCGGGTCGACCTCCATCGAGAGGCAGTCCGAGACGCATGCGCCGCATTGGATGCAGGCCATCGACTGCGTGACGTCGACCATGTTCTCGTGCGGGACGATGTACTCGCGCTCGGGGACCGGCTCCTTGTTGATGAGCCACGGCGTGACGCGCTGGATCTTCTTCCAGTGGACCGCGTCCATGTCGACGATCAGATCCTTGATGACGGGCATGTTGCCCATCGGCTCGACGAGGATCGTCCTGCCGTCGGCGTTGACGCCGGTCGTCGCGGCCTTGTCGAGGTGCGTGTGGCAGGCGAGGCCGGGTCTGCCGTTGATTCTGACCCCGCACGACCCGCAGATCGCGGCGCGGCACGAGCAGCGGACGCCGACCGACCCGTCCTGCTCGTTCTTCACCTTGAGGATCGCCTCGAGCACCGAGCGGTGCGGCTCGAGATCGACCTGGTACTCCTCGTAGTAGGGCGCCTCGCCCGACTCGGGGTCGTAGCGCCGGAGCTTGAGCGTGTACTCGGCCATGGTCTGATCGACTCCTAGTAGGTCCGCGCCTGGGGCTGCCACTTGGTGATCGTGACCGGCGCCGTTCCGAGCGCCGGGCCGTCGCCGTTCTGCGAAACGGTGATGTGGTGCAGCCAGTCCTCGTCGTTGCGCTCGGGGAAGTCGGTGCGGAACTGCGCCCCGCGCGACTCTCTGCGCTCCTGCGCCGCCATCACGATCGCCTCGGCCACGTCCAGCATGTACCCGAGCTCGATCGCCGCCAGCACGTCCTGGTTGAAGATGGTGCCCTTGTCGTCGATCGCCGCGCTCGGCGCCTCCGCCTTCAGGCGCTGGACGATCTCGCGCGCCGTCGCGAGGCCCTCCTCGTCGCGGTACACGGCGACGTATCTGTTCATCGTCTCGCCGAGCTCGTTCTTGATCTCGGAGACGCGGCGGCCGCCGGTCGGACGGTTGCGGATCTCGTCGATCTCGCCCTGCGCGTCGGCGAGGACGCTGTGCGACGCCTTGGGCATCGCGACGCCGCGCGCGCGCTGCGCGGCGTGCTCGCCGGAGCGGCGGCCGAAGATCAGCGTGTCGAGCAGCGAGTTCGCGCCGAGGCGGTTGCCGCCGTGCACCGAGACGCAGGCGACCTCGCCGGCGGCGTAGAGACCGGGGATCGGCGTCTGGCCGTCGAAGTCGGTCTTCACGCCGCCCATGATGTAGTGCATCCCGGGCTTGATGTGGATCGGCTCGCGCGTGATGTCGACGCCGGCGAAGTCCTTGCCGATGTTGACGATCTCGCGCAGCGCCTCGAGCGTGCGCTTGCGCGGGACTCTCGTGATGTCGAGCGCGATCGTGCCGTCGGGGAAGCCGCGGCCCTCATTGATCTCCGTCTGCTCCGCGCGCGAGACGACGTCGCGCGAGGCCAGCTCCAGCTTGTTCGGCGCGTACTTCTCCATGAAGCGCTCGCCCTGCGCGTTGTAGAGATGGGCGCCCTCACCGCGGGCGCCCTCGGTGATGAGGAAACCGTTCTCCGCAAGCGTCGTCGGGTGGTACTGGATCATCTCCATGTCCATCAGCGGCGCGCCGATGCGGTAGGCCTGCGCGATTCCGTCGCCCGTGCAGATGAGCGCGTTCGTGGTCGGCTTGAACGCCTGGCCGGCGCCGCCGGAGGCGAGGATCACGCTCTTGGCGTTGAAGACCTCGAGCACGCCCGTGCGGATGTCGCGCGCGACGCAGCCGACGCAGTTGCCGACCTCGTCCTGGAGGAGCGTGGTCGTGAACCACTCCTCGTAGCGGTCGACGCGCTCGTGGTGCTTCATCAGCTGCTCGTAGAGCACGTGCAAGATCGCCTGGCCGGTGATGTCGGCCACGTAGTACGTGCGCGCCTGCGAGGCGCCGCCGAACGCACGCGTGCCGAGGTGGCCGCTGCCGCTGCGGTGGAAGGTGACGCCGGCGTGCTCGAGCCAGAGGATCTCGTCAGGCGCCTCGCGGCACATGATCTCGATCGCGTCCTGATCGCCGAGGTAGTCGGACCCCTTGACCGTGTCGAATGCGTGCGACTCCCACGTGTCCTCGGGATTGAGAGCGGCGTTGATGCCGCCCGCGGCGGCAACCGAATGGGAGCGGACGGGATGGACCTTGCTGAGGATCGCGACCGACGCCCCTGCGTCGGCGGCCGCGAGAGCGGCGCGCTGGCCGGCGAGGCCCGCGCCGATGATGAGGACGTCGTGAGCTGGCATGACTCGCGATCCTATCGCCGCGTTGTCCGCCTTGATCTCCGAGCGAGACAGGGGGAATTGGCCTTCGCGACCCAGGCGCTACGCGCGCAGGTCGCGCAGCGGCGGTCGCTCGTCGACGGCGACGTCGGCGAGCGTCACTCCTCCGTCGGCCGTCGGCCGCGCGAGCGGACCGGGCGCGACCGTGCCGTGGATGCGCCGCTCGGCAGCGACGAGCACGGCATACGCCATCGCGCTCAACGCGTGCAGCGGCTGATGAGCGTTGCGACGGGTCCCGAGGTCGACCTGCGCGAGCGCGTCGAGACCGGCGACGCGCAGCGCGTCGATCAACAGCGCGATCTCGACGCCGTAGCCGACCGGGAACGGCAGCTGCTCAAGCAGCACCCGCCGCGCCGCCATCTCGCCGGCGAGCGGCTGGACGACGCCCGCCAGCTCGGGCACGTGCAGGTTCAGCAGTGGACGCGCGAGCAGCTCGGTGACGCGCCCGCCGCCCTCCGGCACCGTCTCGGCGCCGACCGTCAGCGGGCGGCGGTAGGCCCCCTTCACGAACGCGACGGCGTCGTCGGTCAGCAGCGGGCCGAGCAGGCCGAGCACGAAGCGCGAGTCGAAGTCGGCGCTGTCGGCGTCGACGAACGCGACGACGTCCCCGCGGGTGGCGTGCACGGCACGCCATAGCGCGTCGCCCTTCCCGCGCGCCGGTCCGTGCTCGGCGAGGACCTCCGACTCCTGCACGACTGTCGCACCGGCCTCCTGCGCGATCGCGGCGGTGCCGTCGGCGGAGGCGGCGTCGATCACCAACAGCTCGTCGAGCAGCCCCGCGACGCGCAGCGGGACGAGCCGCTCGACGGTCGGGCCGATCGTCTCCGCCACCTCGCGCGCGGGCAGCACGACGCTGACGGTCGTCGTGGCCTTGGCCGCGAGCAGCCGGTCGAGCGGGAAGGCCTCGGCGGCATAGGTGCGGCGCGCGAGCCAGCCGGAAACGCTCGTCTGGGCTTCGACGGTCACGCCGGGCAGGATCGCAGACGGTACCCTTCGCCCCGCGTCATCCACGCACTCGGAGAGGTGCCGGAGTGGCTGAACGGGCGCGACTGGAAATCGCGTAACGGGGGTGACCTCGTTCGGGGGTTCGAATCCCCCCCTCTCCGTGCTCTTGGCTGGCGCGGTGCCGCTCTGGCACTACCACCGCGCCGGTAAAGCATTGGCAAAGCGCGATGTTCGAGTCCGAACATCGCGTTCGATAGCATGCGGCGCTGCCTCCGGGCGGCATGACGCGTGTGCTGCAGGAGCGCTCTCCTCCCCAGCATGAACGTCCGAGTCAACGAAATCGCCGTCGCCAACCCTGCGTCTTCGTACACGCAGGCGGAGATGCTGGAGCTGCTCGGGCTCGCGGGGGACGACTTCGCGCAAATGATCTTCGACAGATGCGGCGTCGAGCGGCGGCACTTCGAGCTGACGCCGGACGTCCTCGGCACGACGCTGCAGGAGCGCACCGTGCAGACCGAGGAGCAGCTGCTGCGGCTCGCGACGGAGGCGATCGACCGGCTCGAGATCGAACCCGAGCAGATCGGCACCGTCATCACCGCGACCTACTACTCGCTCGGCGGTCCGACGCTCGCGCACAAGCTGCTCGCGCACTACGGGATGGATCCCTCGACCGACAAGTACCACGTCGTCGGCGTCGGCTGCGCGAGCGCGGTGCCGCTCTTCAAGATCGCCTCGCAGTCGATGCGCGACCACCCGGGCAAGCATGCGCTGGTGGTCGCGGCCGAGTCGATCACCGGCTTCCTGACGGCCGTCGAGGAGGACGACGAGCAGGTCAAGACGATCGGCTCCTCGCTGTTCGGCGACGGCTGCGCGGCCGCCGTGCTGACAAACGGCGCGAGCACCGACGGACCATCGATCCTCGCCGCCCGCCAACACCAGATCGAGGACACGCTCGGGACCGTCCACTTCCGCCTCGACGGCGACGACAGCTTCATGCAGATCGGACGCGAGCTGCCGAAGCTCGCCAGACGCCGCCTGCTCGACCTCGTGCAGGACTTCCTCTCCGAGGCGGGCACCGAGCTCGACGCGATCGACCATTGGATCGTCCATCCGGGCGGTCGCGGGATCATCGACGGCGTGCAGAGAGGCCTCAGGCTGAGCGACGAGGACGTCGCGATCAGCCGCGACGTGCTCGCGAGATTCGGCAACATGGGCACCCCCAGCAGCTTTTACGTGCTGCGCGAGACGATCGCGCGCCGCGCGCCGCAGTCAGGCGAGCGCGGCTTGATGGTGACGATCGGGCCCGGCGTGACCGTCGGCCTGATGCTGCTCAGCTGGTAGTCCCCCCGCGTGGCGTGGCGCGGCGATTCTGACCCGACGGAAGGAGACGCAGTGGCAGACGTGCAAGTCATCGGCGCCGGCTTCGGCCGCACCGGGACGTGGTCGCTGAAGGCGGCGCTCGAGCAGATCGGCTTCGGCCCCGCCTTCCACATGATCGACCTGATGCCCCACCCCGACCGCGCACCGATGTTCCTGGCCGCGCTCAACGGCGAGGACGTCGACTGGAACGAGGTCTTCGACGGCTACCGCGCGACGGTCGACTGGCCGGGCTGCACCTTCTACGACCGCATCCTCGCGACCTACCCGAGCGCGAAGGTGATCCTCTCCGTGCGCGACCCGGAGAAGTGGTACGCGAGCGCGGAGAGAACGATCTACGCGCTCAAGGAGGCGGCCGCCCGCGGCGCACTGGAAACCGACGGTCCAGCGGCTCCCCCCGAGGTGCTCGGGATGATCAAATCGCTCATCTGGGACACGACGTTCGAGGACCGCTTCGCCGACAAGGACTTCGCGATCGAGGTCTTCGAGCGGCACAACGAGCAGGTCAAGCAGACCGTGCCCGCCGACCAGCTGCTCGTCTACGAGATCCAGCAGGGCTGGGCGCCGATCTGCGAGTTCCTCGGCGTCGAAACGCCCGAGGGCGACTTCCCCCACCTGAACGACGCGGAGTCCTTCCGCAGAATGTTCGGCGTTCCGGCGAACGCCTAACTTTGCACTTCGGCGCGGCGCCGCTCCGGCGCCGTGCCGAAGACGTGGTCCCAGAAGGGGGCGCTGACGCCGTAGCCGGCGTCGTGGTCCTGGAAGTGGTGGCGCATGTGCAGCTCGTGCAGCATGCGCGGCAGCCACGCCGTCGGCTTGCGTCCGCCCGGCAGGTGGTGGACGTAGTAGTGGAGCATGTCGTAGGCGAGGTAGCCGGCCCAGAAGCCGGCAGCGAACGGCAGCGCCCGGGTGGCGCCGAGCACGATCACGAACAGGCCGTAGAAGGCGGCGGAGAGCGGGATGCTGACCGACGGCGGCATCACGAGCCGCAGCGGGTCGTTCGGATGGTCGTGGTGGACGCCGTGGATGATCCAGTGCAGGCGCGCGCCGAGTCCCTCCTCGGGCTCGAAGTGGAACACGATGCGGTGCAGCCAGTACTCGGTCAGCGTCCAGAAGACGTAGCCGCCGAGCGCCCACAGCACGACCTCCCCGAGGCTCATGCGGCCGAGCGCGTTGCCCAGCGCGAGCGCGATCCCCGGCAGGAAGATGAACAGCGGCACGCTCCAGTGCACGCGCGAGAGCTTGTCGAGCAGGTTCGACTCGAACATGCGCGGGGAGGCCCGCAGCACTTCGGACCGCTTCATCTCTGCCAGATCAGCGCGCCGGGGGTAGCTCGCCATGGCGTCTACGATACCCGGCCGTTCGCGATCCTCAAGCCCGGCGCAGCCCGAACGTGCTCAGGCGTCGGGGTCGGCGGCGCCCTGGTCGTCGGCGCTCGTCGCGAAGACGATGTGCCGCCGCCCCAGCGCGACGTAGCCGTGGTGCGCGTGAGGGCGGGAGGGATCGTCGAGCGAGACGATCTCGACGTCGGTCAAGGCCAGGAACTCGCGCTCGCCCGCGTCGAGGTGGTCGGTGAGCCGGCTGCGGTACCCCTCTGCGGGCAGGCGCACCGTGCCCGTGAAGCGGTAGCGCTCGGTCTCGACGACGATCCGCTCTTCGCGCTGCTCCATGCGGCGCGACCTTAGCGGACCTCGCTTTAGCGGACATCGCTGCCGGCGTTCCAGATAGATGGTTGATTCCCCGAGATTCGTGGCGCGGCGAGATCGGGAATCGATCATCTAAAGTCCTGAACGTGGGCGTTCATCGCACGATCGCCGTCGCGCTCGCCGCGCTCGCTCTGCTCGCGGGGAGCGCCGGCGCGAAGACGCTCGTCGACATCAGCGGAGTCGCGACGCCGGCGATAAGCGCGTTCACGCTCAAGCCGCAGACGCTCAGCCTCACGATCGACACGAGATTCGCCAGCGACGTCGCCGGCGAGCTGCCGGGCACGGTCTCGAAGGCCGTCATCTACTTCCCGCACGGCCCGCGCGTGAACGGACGTCTGTTCCCGTCGTGCGACCCGCAGCGGCTGAAAAGACTCCGCGGCGCCCCGCGTGCGTGCCCGCCGGGCTCGCGGCTCGGCGGCGGCACGGCGCTCGGCGCCTCGCCGCAGTTCGGCATCGGCGTGCGCGAGCGGCTGAAGGTCGACCTCTACAACGGCAGGGGCGGGCGCAGCATCATCTTCTTCCTGCGCGGCCTGAACCCCGTGCTGGTCTCCGGCATGATCGTCGCGCCGTTCACCGCGCTGCACGGCGGCAGATGGGGCTATCGCCTGACGCTGAACGTGCCGCCCGGTCTGCAGGAGATCGCGCCCGACATCTTCGCGTCGCTGCTCGACTTCAAGGTCACGGCGGGCGGCAGCGTGAGCGTGCACGGGCACCGCTACGGATTCATCGAGTCGCTCGCCTGCCCGCCGGGTGCGCTCGTGCCGGTGCGCGGGGTGTTCTCCTTCCGCGGCGGCGACTCGACCACGACCGACTCCTACATCGCCTGCGGGCACAGATAGGCTCGGACGCACCGGCGCAAGCGTGCGGAAGGGGGATCGGCGGATGACGAGCACGGGGGACGAGATAGACGGGTGGATCGCGCGGCTGCGCACGATCCCGGACGCGGCGCGAGAGCTCACCGTCGCGCGCGAGCAGGCCGAGCGCGAGTTCGGCTTCGACGCGCAGGCGGTGGACGAGCTGATCGCGCGGGGGCTTCCGCATGCGACGGGGGTCGACGGCCCGCTGCTGTCGGCAACGGACCTCCAGTACCTCAGCCTGCGGCTCGACCGAGGGCGCGTCTACCAGGGTGTGCTGAACCGCTGGGCGAGCGCGTTGACCTCGCTCTCGGCGCGCGCGGAGACGCCGGTCGCGATTCGCTGCCGTGCCTACGCGCCGCCCGGAGCCGCCGTCGAGCTGCTCGCGCCCGGGGGCGCGCGCGTGCGCGCGGAGGCGGGCGCCGCCGCGTCGCTCGGCTTCCAGACGACGATGCGCGGCAGGCCGGCCCCGCTGCCGGACGAGCTGGCCCGCACGCTCGGCGAGCTGCTCGCCGACCTCGCGTCGTACGACTTCTGCTGGCTGAGACCGCCGCTGGAGGCCGACCTGGAGTTCGTGCGACGCACGCGGCTGGCGAACTGCCGCTCGACCGCCGGCCTGCTCGTGGAGGAGGCGCGGCGGCTGGGCGTCGAGGCGCGGCTCGCGCACGGACTGCTGCTCGCGCCGCCGTACTCGACGCCCCACAACTGGGCCGAGGTGCGCGCGGACGACGGCTGGGTGGCGCTGGACCCGCTGCTGCTCGGACTGTTGGCGCGCTTCGCTGGCCTCGACAGACTCGCCTGGCCGCCGGCGCGCTCGCCGGGCGCGATCCTGCTGCGGCTGACGGAGCCCGGCGTGCCGCTCGTGGCCGCGGCCGACACCGGCGCGCCGCTCGAGGCGACCTTCCTGACGCAGCCGCTCGTTTCGTCTGACTGATTTTTAGCTGACTGACGCACTGCACACTGGTAGGCTGCCACCAACGGCGGGGACTGCCCTTGGGGGACGCAGTGACAGTTGGTTCTGCGGCCGTCGACCCTGCGCTGCGCGCCATCTGGGCCGAGGTGCTGGGTCTCGACGCGCCCGACGTCGATGACGACTTCTTCGCGCTCGGAGGCAACTCCCTGCTCGCGACGCAGATCACCGCGCGCGTGGCCGACGTGCTGGGGCTCGAGGTCTCGCTCGACGCGCTGTTCGAGGCGCCGACGCTGGGCGAGTACGCCGAGCAGGTGCGCGCTGCCGGGCCGGCTGCGGCGCCGGAGCGCAACGGCGCCCCGCACGAGGGCGAGCGCAGGCGCGGCGGCCTGCGCGCGCTGCTGCGCGGCCGGCGCGACGGCGATCGGACAGAGCAGTCCGCGGGCGCCCGCGGGGGCGGCGGTCGGACGGCGGACGCGCTCTCCGAGCTGGAGGCCTCGGCGTGGGCGGTCCAGCACTATCAACCGGGCACGCATCCGCACGTCGGCCAGGTCTTCTCGCTGCAGGGAGCGGTCGACGTCGCCGCGCTCGAGCAGGCCTTCACGGCGCTCGTCGCGCGACACGAGCTGCTGCGCACAAGCTACCCGCGCGTCGACCACCGCCCGCGGGCACGCGTGCACCCAGCCGAGCCGGTTCGAATCGAGCTTGTCGGCGGGGGCAGGCGGATGCGCGAGCAGGAGCTGCGCAGACATGTCGACGCGGCGTGGGAGGAGTCGTTCGACTACATGGCGAGACCGCCGCTGCGCGTAAAGCTGATCCGCACCGGCAAGAGCACCGCCGTGCTCGTCTTCCTGGTGCACGAGGTCGTCTGCGACGGGCAGTCCTACGACCTGCTCGTGCGTGAGCTCGGGCTGCTGTACGCAGCCGCGCTGGCGGGCGAGCCGTCTCCGCTCGCCGAGCCCGCGCAGCAGTACCGCGACGTCGTGCGCGCGCTCGGACCGCAACTGAGTGAGCGCGGCGCGGCGGCCGGTCGGGAGCACTGGCGCGAGACGCTCGCGGGCGCGCCGCTCTCGCTGCCGCTGCCGCATGCGGCGCTCGGCGTCGAGGAGCCCGACCGCTCGTACGCACGGCGAGCGGTCCAGCTCCGCGGCCCGCTCGTGGCGCAGCTGCAGGGCCTCGCGCGGGAGGAGGCCGCGACCTCGTTCATGCTCCACCTCGCCGCGCTCTACGCGCTGCTGCACCGCTGCAGCGGCGAGACCGACCTGCTCGTCAAATCCCCGGCCGCGAACCGGCAGCGGATCGAGTGGGAGCAGATCGTCGGCTTCTTCTCGACGGTGCTGCCGCTGCGCGTGCGCGTGGACGACGACCCGAGCTTCCGCACGCTGCTGCGGCGCACGCGGGAGTCCGCCCTCGGCGCCTTCCGCCACGCGAGCCACGGGCCCGAGGACAACGCCCTGCGAGAGCTCTCGGGGTTGCACGGACTCGGCGGCTGGTCGGTGATGTTCCGCCTGTGGGACCCGACGACGGAGCAGCCGCTCGAGCTCGCATCCGTAAGCGCGAGACCCTTCCGCGAGGAGCGCGAGGTCGGCGAGCTCGTGCTCGTCGTGACCGAGCGCTCCGACGGCCGCACCGTCGCACAGCTCAGCTCCTCCTCCGCGGACCTCGACGCGCGTGCGATCGGCGAGCTGCTGCGCCACTACGAGCGCCTGCTCGAGCAGGTCGCCGAGGACCCCGACCGCCGGATCGGCAGCCAAGTCCAGCTGCTCTCGCCGGCCGAGCGCGACCAGGTGAGCGGTCGCGCGCCGGGGCGCGTGGTCGCGGAGGCCGGCCGCGGCCTGCACGGGCTCGTGGCGGCGGCTGCGGCGCGCGCGGCGGATGCCGTCGCGTTCGACCCGGGCGGCGGAGCGCCGACGATCTCCTACGGCGAGCTCGACGCACGCGCCGAGCGGATCGCGGCGCTGCTGCGGGGACGCGGGGTCACCGCTGGCGAGCTCGTCGGGCTGGCGCTCGCACCGTCCGGCGAGCTGCTCGCGGCGATGCTCGGCGTGCTGAAGGCGGATGCCGTGGCGGCGCCGCTCGTGGAGCCGGGCTTGGAGGACGCGCGGGTGGGACTGCCGCCGCTCGCGCTCGTCCTTGATCCGGAGGCGCTTGCGACGGCGGCGGTGGACGCAGGCGACGTCGCTGACGGCTCGTCGCGGCTGCCAGCGCCGCGCGACGTCGACCCGGAGCGCGTGGCGATGGTCATCCGCACGACGGGCGTGACGGACGGGCCGCGTGCCGTCGAGCTCACGCACGGCATGCTCTGCCGCGCGGTGCTGTGCCAGCGCGACGCGCAGCGGCTGAGAGCGAACGACCGCGTCGCGCACGTGCCCGGCCGCGGCGCCTGGTCGTGGGCGCTCGCGCCGTGGGCGGCGTTGACGGCCGGCGCGACCGTCGTCGGGCCCGAGCGCGCGCCGCAGCCGCGCAGCGAGACGCCGCCGACCGGCTGGCTGGAGGCGAACGCAGTCAGCGTCGCCGCGATGGATCGATGGCTTGCGAGCGCAGCGCTGGAGCGGGGCGCCGCGCTGCCGGCGACGCTGCGGCTGCTGTGCGTCCAGGGTGCGGGCGCGTTGACGGTGCCGCCGGAGGTCGGAGGGCGCGGACGGCTGGTCGTGCAACGGTGGTACGGGCTCGCGGAGGCGGGCGGGCTCGTGCTGGCGGCCCGAGCGGAGAGCGGATCGAGCGCCGCCGATGCGCCGCTCACCGGCGAGCCGAGCGGCCTGCGCGCACGGGTGCTCGACCGCTACGGGCACGTCGCCCCGGCGGGCGTGATCGGCGAGCTGGCGCTCGACGACTGCGGACGGCGGAACGACACGGCGCAGGAGATACGCACCGGCGACCTCGCACGCCGGCACGCGGACGGCGCGCTCGAGCTGGTGGGCCGCGCGGACGACGAGCTGCGCTGGCGCGGCGTGCGGTTGCGGCCGATCCTGCTCGACCTCGAGACAGCGCTCTCCAGCCATCCGGGCGTGCAGGCGGCGGCGGCCTGCTGGGAGCCCGAGCGCGAGGCGCTCGTCGCCTGCGTCGTCCCACGACGCGCGGAGCTGCCGGACCGGGCACAGCTCGACGAATGGCTTCAGCGCACGATGGCGGACTGGATCCTGCCGGCGGCGTTCGTGCCGGTCGACGCGATCCCGCTGCGGCCAGACGGCCTGCCGGACCGAGGCGCGCTCGCCGCCATGCCGTCCGTGGCGCGTGCGCTGGACGACGAGGCCGGGGCCGAGCCGCGCAGCGCGACCGAGCGCAGGCTGGCGGCCGTGTGGAGACAGGTGCTCGGGGTCCGGCAGCCCCGCGCGCACGACAACTTCTTCGCCGCGGGAGGCAACCTGATCCTCGGCCTCGAGCTCATCGGGCGGGCGCGCGAGGCGGGGATTCCGATCGAGCCGGCCGACGTGATGCACCGCCCGACGATCGCCGCGCTGGCGGCCGCCGCAGACGGCCGCTGAGCCGTCCGCGCGGAGCGGGCTCCACCGTTTGGCCGTCCTTTGGCGGGGTATTCGTCGGGACGTGGCCGGCAGCATCGCAGTCCTCCTCCTGATGATCGTCCTGCTCGTCGTTGGCGGCCTCGCGCTCGCCGTCTACGGCACCGGCGGAATCGATCGGTGGCGCGACGGCGACATGGAGCGCCGGCGCTGAGGCGCCATCGCCGTGCACCGGACGCCGAGTCCGGAGCCGGGCCCAACCGCAGGAGTGGAAGCTCGCGGGATCGGGCACCTTCTTCGCAGTGACGCGCACATCCGTCCGCCCACTCGCTGCCGAGCCGCTGGGACGCCGTGCCGAAGGCGAGGACCTCCTGGCGCTCTACCACCGCACGGGCGACGCGCGTGCGCGCGACCGCGCGATCGAGCAGTACCTGCCGCTGGCACGGCGGCTTGCAGGGCGCTACCACCACCGTCAGGAGTCGTTCGAGGATCTCGTGCAGGTGGCGAGCCTCGGGCTCGTGAAGGCGGTCGAGCGCTGGGACCCTGCGCGCGGCACCCGCTTCACGTCGTTCGCCGTCCCGACGATCACGGGCGAGCTGCGCCGTCACTTCCGCGGCACCTCCTGGACCCTGCACGTGCCGCGCGGCGTGCAGGAGGACGCGCTGAGAGTCCGCGACGCGGCGGGCAGGCTGACGCACCGTCTCGGCCGCGCGCCCCGCGTCAGCGAGCTGGCGGCCGAGACCGGCCTCGACGCGGAGGCGATCAGCGAGGCGCTGCACGCGCGCGCGGTGCAGGCGACGGCCTCACTCGACCAGCCGACGGGGACCCACGAAGATCGCGACGCGACGCTCGGCGAGCTGATCGGCGACGAGGACGACCGCTTTGACCTCGTCGAGCAACAGGCCGACGTGGCGCCGCTGCTGCGCGCGCTGCCGCGGCGCGAGCGCGAGGTGCTGTTCCTGCGCTTCGCCCAGGACATGACGCAGAGCGAGATCGCCGAGCAGATCGGCTGCTCGCAGATGCAGGTCTCCCGCATCCTGCGGCGCACGATCGCCCAGCTCGGCGAGCGCGCGAGCCGCGGCGACGTGCCTTCCCGCTTTCCGGTTTAGCCGTTCGGAGCGGGGGGAACATTCCCGCGCGGCGACCTCGATCCCCCAGATCGGCCCCCAACGATCACGGGATCGCTCTTTCCCCGGCCCTTCGGTTCCCTTCGCCGAAGGGCCGGGGAACCCCCTGCTCAGCACCCGCATCGGAGTACTCTCATGCGGCCAGAGATGACGGAGGCTGAGGAAATGAGCGAACCGCAGCGCTCCCCGACCGGGGAGCTGTTCGGGATGGCCGAGCGCCACAGCGGGGCGAAGACGGTGCTCGCGCTCAGCGGCGAGCTCGACTTCGGCACGGTCGGCCAGGTGCAAGCGCGCCTCGCCGAGCTGCGCGACCAGGGCACCGCCACGGTGCTCGACCTCGACGGCCTCACGTTCATGGATTCGACCGGGATCCGGCTCGTGCTGACGGCCTGCGAGGACGCCCAGGGGGACGGATGGAGCTTTCGCGTCACGCGCGGCTCCGAGCGCGTGCAGCGCGTGCTCGAGGCGGCGCAGGTGATCGATCGCCTTCCCTACGACGACCCCGCGGCTGGGTGAGCTCGCCCGCCTCGGTTCACCGCCGCACGCTGCCGCGCGATCCGAGCGCCGCAGCGCTCGCGCGTCGCGCGGTCGAGGCGGACGCGGACGGCCTCGACGAGGAGCAGCTCCACGTCGCGCGCCTGCTTGTCTCGGAGCTGGTGACGAACGCGGTGCGCCACGGCGCCGGGGAGGAGGTCGTCCTGTCGATGCGGATGGACGGCCGCTGCGCGCGCTTCGAGGTCCACGACGACGGCGAGCAGGAGCCGGCGCCAGCCGAGCCGCGCGGCGCGGCGGGCGGCTACGGGCTCAATCTGGTCGCCTCGCTCGCGAGCCGCTGGGGCGCCGACGCGGGCACCGGCGTGTGGTTCGAGCTCGACCGTGCCGCGCCCGTCTCGGCGAGCGACGCCGTGCGCCCTCAGATCGACGCCGCGGTCGCGGGTCAGCTCGGGACGGTCCTCGACCGCCTCGCCGAGGCGGTGACCGTCTCGGACGCGCACGGCCGCACCGTCTACGCGAACGACGCCGCCGCGCGACTGCTGCGGCTGACGGCGGCCGAGCAGGCGTCCGGCGCCGCGGGAGTCGAGCTGATGAACCGCTTCGAGGTCTATAGCGAGCACGGCGAGCCCGTCGCGCTCGACCAGCTGCCCGGGTCGCGCGTCCGCGCCGGCGAGCTGAACCCCGAGCCGATGCTGGTGCGCAACGTCGTGAAGGCGACCAGCGAGGAGCGCTGGCTGCTGAACAAGACGACGGCGATCCGCGACGCCGAAGGAAACGTGACGGGCGTCGTGAACGTGATCGAGGACGTGACGCAGGCGAAGCGGACCGAGCTCGAGCAGCGACTGCTGGCGGAGGCGAGCGATGCGCTCGCCTCGTCGCTCGACTACGAGCGCACGCTGCAGCGGATCGCGGAGCTCGCGGTGCCGGGCTTCGCGGAATGGTGCGGTGTCGACGTCCCCGGCCCTGGCGGGTTCGCCCAGCTCGTCGCGATCGCGCACAGAGATCCCGCGAAGGTCGCGCTCGCGAGACGGATGCGCGCCCTCTACCCGGTCCCGCTCGATCGCAGCGAGGGGATCGCGACCGTGATGCGCGGGGCGCCGCGGTTCGTGCGCGCCCAGATCCTCGACGAGGAGCTGCGCCTGTACGCGCAGGACGACCAGCACTTCGCGATGCTGCGCGAGCTCGGCATGGCGTCCGTCGTCGTCGTGCCGCTCGCTGCGGGCGGTCAGAAGCTCGGCACGCTGATCCTCTCGCGCGGGACGTCCGGACGCGCCTTCGATGCGGCCGACATCAAGCTCGCCGAGGAGCTCGGCCGCCGCGCCGGCACCGCGGTGCTGAACGCGCGCACGTACACGGAGCGCGCCACGATCGCCGCGACGCTGCAGCGCGGACTGCGCCCGCCGGAGCTGCTCGCGCCGCCGGGCTTCGCGGTCGCCACGCACTACGACGCCGCCGGCACCTTCAACGAGGTCGGCGGCGACTTCTACGACGCCTTCACGACCGCGGAGGGCTGGATGCTCGTCGTCGGCGACGTCGCCGGCCACGGCGCCGAGGCAGCGGCGCTGACGGCGCTCGCGCGCTACACGCTGCGCAGCGCCGGCCAGCTGACGCGCGATCCGGCTCGCGCTGCGCAGCAGCTCAACGACACGCTGCGGGACCTGCCGCAGCTGTCGCTGTGCACGAGCGTGTGCGCCCACGTCCGCGCAGGCACCTCCGGCGCCGAGGTGACGGTGACGCTCGCCAACTGCGGCCATCCGCGACCGCTCCTCGTGCGCGACGGCGGCGTCGCGGAGCTCGGCTGCGTCGGCCCGATGGCGGGCGCGTTCGACGAGGGCTCCTGGGACTGCACCGAGGTGACCCTGCGACCCGGTGACACGTTCCTGCTCTACACCGACGGCGTGCTCGACACGGTCGGGGCGCAGGAGCGCTTCGGGGCTGACCGACTGCGGGCGGCGCTCGAGGCGGCCGAGACGGCGGAGCCGAGCGTGCTCGTGTCGCGGCTGGCAGACGCGCTGGAGGCGTTCCGCCACGGCCCGCAGCGCGACGACACCGCGATCGTGGCGGTGCGCTTCACCGGAATGCCGGCAGTCGCCTAGGACTCAGTGAATTCCGGCTGCGGCGTGGTCGGGCAGCTCGAAGACGTGGAAGTCGCGACCCAGCACGTGAATCGAGACGTTGCGCACCGGCACGGTCCCGATCGAGGCGGCGAAGGTGCCGGCGTGCGCGTGGCCGTGGAGCACCAGCGTCGGCTCGTGCTCGGCGATCGGGGCGGCGAGGCGGTCGGTGCCGAGGAAGGCTTGGATCCCCGGCGCCTCGCCGAGGAGCGTCGCGTCGGTCGGCGCGTAGTGAAGCAGCACGATACGCACCGGGCAGAGCGCGATCGCGCGCAGGCCGCGCTCGAGCGCCTCGACGTCGCGCGACGTCTCGGCGTAGACCTCGCGCAGCAGCGGCTCGCCGAAGTCCGGCAGATGCGAGCCGGGGAAGCCGCCGACGAAGCCCTTGACGCCGACGACGCCGACCTCGACGCCGATCGCCTCGCAGGTGCGCCAGTCGCGGTCGAGCACGACGACGTCGCCGCCGGCCTCGATCGCCGACACGAGCTCGTCGCGGCGGTTCGCGTGCCAGTCGTGGTTGCCGAGCACCGCGTACGCCGGCATGCCGATGTCGCGACAGGCCTCCGCCAGCACCGCGCCCTCCTCCGGCTCCCCGGTCGTCGTGAGGTCGCCGGCGAGCAGCAGCAGGTCCGCCTCCCCGCGCAGGCGCGCGAAGCTCTCAACGACCGCCGCACGATGGTCGACGCGGCAGTGCACGTCGCCGGCGGCGGCGACGCGCACGACCTCCTGCGCGCGAGCGGCGCCGTATCGGCTTTCGTCCTTCGGCAATCGCAAGCGATCGTCTTCGGACGACGTCACAGCGGCTGTCGCGGGCTCGTCCACCCTGGAATGCCTACCCGCGATCGCCCCGCGGCTAGCGTGCGAGCGAGCCGGGTACGGCTGCGGCATGAGCACCGGCAGCAATGCGAGCTTCGACGGGATCGTGCAGGCGCTGCGCGCGGCGGTCCCCGCGCTGCGGGCGGCGGAGATCCCGTTCATGCTCGGCGGCAGCATGGCGGTGTGGGCCTATGGCGGCCCCGAGCCGACGAACGACCTCGACCTGATGCTGCGCGAGCAGGACGCCGAGCGGGCCCTGCACGCGCTCGAGCAGGCCGGCATGCGCCCCGAGCACCCGCCGGAGGAGTGGCTCGTGAAGGCATGGCACGGCGAGGTGCTGATCGACCTGATCTACGGCCCGCGCGGGCTGCCGATCACCGACGAGGTGATCGCGCGCAGCGTGGTGCGCAACCTCAGTGCGCTGCGCGTGCAGGTGATGGCGCTCGAGGACGTGCTGACGACGAAGCTGCTCGCGCTCGACGAGCACCAGCTCGACCTCTCGTGGCTGCTGCAGATCTCACGCGCCGTGCGCGAGCAGGTCGACTGGGCGTCCCTGCGCGCACGAACTGACGGGTCACCCTACGCAGCGGCCTTCTTCACGCTCGTCGAGCGGCTGGGGGTCGTCTCCGAGGAGCGGGTTCAGGAGCGGCTGAGGCGCATGCGGCCGGCATGACGGCGCCGGTCAGCGGCGGTGACGTCCGGCACTGCCGTAGCCCGCTGACGTCCAGCCGGGTGTGAGGGCCTCCGCCATCGAGAAGGCCACTGCAACGTTAATCGGCAGATCCCGACCGCCGACTGCGGCATGATCGTGTCCGTGCCCACAGCCGTCGAGGGATGCCCGCGACTCACGCCCGGCTTGCCGCGGCGTGGTGCGTGCGATCGGAGACGAGTGGACACCGCAGAGGAAGCGATCGTCGCCTCCTCGGTTCCATGACCGGGTACCAACAACGGGAGGCGCAATGAACGAGCAGCGCAGCGGCTGGCTTCTGTTCGCCGGCATCATGATCTTCATCGCCGGCGTGCTGAACACGATCTACGGGATCGGCGCGATCAGCGACTCGAAGTTCTTCGTAGAGGACACGAAGTACATCATCAGCAGCCTCAACACCTGGGGCTGGATCACGCTGATCGTCGGCGTCCTGCAGCTGGTCGCGGCCGTCTCGATCTGGCGGGGCGGTGCGTTCGGGATGGTGATCGGGATGGGCGTGGCGATGATCAGCGCGATCGTCGCCCTGCTGTCGATCGCCTCGTACCCGCTGCTGTCGCTCGCGATCTTCGCGGTCGACGTGCTGATCATCTACGGCCTGGCGACGTACGGCGGGCAGCGCAACACGACGGGCATCACGGCGTAGCGACGTACGTTCGGCTGACCGGCGCGTGTTTCCCGCGGCACGCGCCGGGTAGCGCCCCGGACGGAACACTTCAGCCAGATGGCGCAGCGCCGCGCGCATGCGGCGCGGATCAGCGGGGTATCCCACCATGACGCAGAGAGACCAGCGGATCGGGTCGCGGGCGCACGCGGGGGTAGGTCGACGCCGGCGCGCGGCAAGGTCGCCGAACACGCAGCCGTCCAACCATGCCGTGAATCGCCACCGACCATCGCACGCGCAGGGCTTCCGCCACGAGGCGATGCTCTACGCGGGCGAGCAGGGCTTCGCCGACGGCGCGCTGCGCTTCCTGCGGGAGGGAGTGGCGCGGGGAGAGCCGGCGCTGGTGGTCGTCTCCGCGCGCAAGATCTCACTGCTGCGCGAGGCGCTGGGGGCCGACGCGGCGCGCGTGCGCTTCGACGACATGGCGGACGTCGGCGCCAACCCGGCGCGGATCATCCCGGCCTGGACCGCGTTCGTGCGCGAGGCGGGCGCCGAGGGCAGACCGCTGCGCGGGATCGGCGAGCCGATCTCGGCCGAGCGCTCGCCAGCGGAGCTGTTTGAGTGCCACCGGCACGAGGCGCTGCTGAACCTCGCGTTCGCGGACGCGCGCGACTTCCGGCTGCTGTGCCCGTACGACGTCGTCGCGCTCGAGCCGTCCGTCGTCGCGCACGCCCGCTGCACCCATCCGCTCATGCAGGAGCCCGACGGGAGCGTGCACCCGAGCACCGCCTTCCACGGGGTCGCGGCCGCGGCCGAGCCCTGTCAGGCGCCGCTTCCGGCGGTGCCGGCCGACGCGGAGACGATCCCGATCCTGCCGGCCGTATTGACGTCGCTGCGCGCCGTGGTCGGCCGGCGCGGCGCGCGCGCCGGGCTGACGCCGGAGCGCCGCGAGGATCTGGTGCTCGCGATCAGCGAGCTCGCGACGAACACCATCCGCCACGGCGGCGGCGCGGGGATGCTCACGATCTGGGAGACGAGCAGCGCGCTCGTCTGCGAGGTGACGGACGCCGGCCGCATCGACCACCCGCTCGCCGGCCGCGAGCTGCCGACGCCGGGCCAGGTCGGCCGCTACGGCCTGTGGATCGTGAACCGGCTGTGCGACCTGGTCGAGCAGCGCACGCTTCCGCACGGCAACCTCGTGCGGGTCTCGATGGCGCGCGGCTAACGACGCGCTATCCCGCCGCTTCCATCCCCGCGCCGACCCCGATCGCTCGTCGCATCGCGAGGCGAGCGCGCGCCGGTGCCTCGTCGTCGCCGAGCAGCTGGAGCGCCTGGTTGAGACCGATCGCGAGCGCGTTCAACTCGAACCAGACCTGCGCCGGATCTGTCGCGGCCGGCAGCTGACCGGCCTTGACCGCGGCGCGCACGTCGCGCTCGACGGCGGCGCGCCACTGCTCGAACCCGGCGATCACGCGCTCCCGAACCGGCCCGGCCCGTCCGTCGAACTCCATCGAGGCGGCCGTCAGGAAGCAGCCGCCGGGGAAGACGCCGCTCTGCAGGTGGGCGATCCACGCGTCGCAGATCGCGAGCAGCCGATCGAGGCCCGCGGGCAGCGCGGCGACCGGTGTCCACACCTCGCGCGTGAAGATCGCGATCGCCTCCTCGAGCGCGGCGAGCTGGAGCCGCTCCTTCGTGCCGAAGTGGCCGATCACCCCGGCCTTGCTCATCGACAGGTCGCCGGCCAGCCGGCCGATCGTCAGCCCCTCGAGGCCGTCGGTGGAGGCGACCGCGACGGCTCGGGCGACGATCTCCTCGCGGGTCTCGCGGGCTGCGGCGGCCGATCGGCGCGGGCTCATCGCCGAGAGCATAGAGTACGAACGATCGTTTGCTAAATGAAAGGAGCGGAGCAATGCGGATCCGTCGACTCGGTTGGGCCGGACTGGAGCTGGAGGCAGACGGCGAGAGCGCCGTCGTCGACCTGTTCGAGGACGCGTCGCCGCTGGAGTCCTTCGTCGGCGCGCCGCACTGCCCGCTGCCGCCACCGGCGACGGCCGGCGCCGTCGCGACCGCGCTCGCCACCCACCTCCATGCCGACCATGCCGACCCCGGCGCGATCGCGGCCGCGCTGCGCGCCGACGGCCTCCTGCTGCGCCCCGCGCCGGCGCCCGCGGGCGGTCCGCTGGAGAACGGTGCGCTCTCAATCGCCGAGGAGGGGATCGCTGAGCGGAGGATCGCGACGAAGGCGATGGAGCCATGGGAGTCGCTGACGCGCGGCCCCTTCAGATTCACCGCGGTGCCGGCCGTCGACGGCTTCGGGGATCCGCAGGTGTCGTGGGCGATCGAGGCCGGCGGGGTGCGGATCCTCCACGCGGGCGACACGCTCTTCCACGGCTCGTGGTGGCTGACGAAGCTGCGGCTGGGAAGCTTCGACGCCGTCTTCCTGCCGGTCAACGGCCCGCGCGTCAGCCTCCCCCACCGCCAGCCGCCGAGCCCCTTCGCCACGGCGATGGATCCCCGTCAGGCGGCGACCGCCGCGACGATCCTCGGCGCCCGCCTCGCCGTCCCGATCCACTACGACACGCTCAACGGGCCACCGCTCTACGAGCAGGTCGACGCGCCGGCCGAGGCGTTCCTCGCCGCGGCACGCGAGGCCGGCGTCGCCGCGCGCACGATGACGACCGGCGAGACGCTCGAGCTGGAGCCGGCAGCGGCCCCGGGGTGAGCCGAAACGACGGCGCGGCCGGCTCCCCCAAGCCGACGGTTGAACCGACCGCACGGTCGGCAGCGCGGCCTTCCACCTGACGCGTCCGCGTTTCGCACCTTGGGTGTCGGGTAGCGCCGCAAGCATGGACGACCAACGCATCGAAGCAGACGACACCGAGCCGATCGCGACCGGCTTCCCGGAGCCGCCCGGGCGCGACCCGGGCGACCTCACCCGCGAGCAGGGCCGCGATCCGCACCACGTGCTCAACCACCCGGTCGGCGAGCCGGACGAGACCGAGTGGCCGGACCCCTACGACGGGCGCGAGGATCCGCGCGATCCGGAGGATCCTGACGGTCAGCCGTTCGGCGAGCAGCCCCACCCGGCGACGGGCAGCCGCAGCACGAGCGAACCGCACCCGTCGCAGGATCCCGAGGCGATCGGCTGGGAGGGTCCGAAGCGGGACAAGCTCGACGGCTGAATCTTTGGCACGACGCCGCGCGAATGCAGAGCGGGGCAGCGGGCACCGAGGGCTCGCCGACCGGCGACCGCGGGGAGCGGCTGATCGAGTCTCGGCGATGGTCGAGCGGCTCGCGGATGTGATGGAGCCCTCGTACATCACCGTCTGGTTGCGTAAGCCGGTCCCGCCGCTCGGACGAGCAACGCGGCGAGCATGTCGCCGCCCTCTATTCGCAGTGTGATGTCGTGCTGGTCCGGTCCCGGCGCTTGTGATCAGTAGCCAGCCTCGCGCAGATCACCCAAGGTGATCATCAGCGTGAGCGGCGTCGTCGAGAGCGCTCGGAACCCAAAGCGGCGGTAGAAGCCGGCGGCTCGGTCGTCGATCGCGTGGACGACGACGGCGCGCACGGCGATCAGCTCGGTCGCATGGCTCACTCGGCGAAGCGCGTCGTTAAGGAGCACGGCCCCGATCCCCTGGCCGTGATGGCGCTGGTCAACGGCGAGGCGAGCAAGAAGCGCGGCCGGGATCGGGAAGTGGGGAGAGAGCCCTCTGCGAGCAGGCTCGGTCGCCTCGTCATGCGTGATCTGCCCCGCGACGAGGCTGTAGTAGCCGGAGACGATCGTGCCGTCGGTCGTCGCGACGAAGGTGCGGGCCGCGTCACGGCGCTGGCTCTGTCCCGCGTAGCGGGCGAGCCATCGGTCGAGCGACTCAGTGCCGCACGCGAACCCGCCGACATCGTGGCGCGCGGCGTCGTAGCGCTCGACCCCCGTGATGCTGTGACTCACGCCCGCTCGCGCAGCTCGCGAAGCCGAGCGACGGTGTCTTTGTCGACCGTCTCGAGTGCGTCGAGGAACCGTGCCGCCTCCTCAGCGCTCAACGCAACCTCGCGTTGGTCCGCCAGCACTTCCTGTGCGCGCGTCTGCGCTGCACGGCGGAAGAAGTCACTGAGGGTCTCGCCCACCGCCACGGCGGCGGCAGCGTCGAGCTGGCGCTCGTCGTCGGTCAGTCGGAGCTCGAGTCGCTGCGGACGCATTGCCCGGACATTGTACGGACAAGATGCGTGACTGTCGAGGGCCGCAAGGGCACAGGAGAGGTCACTGACCCGGATCGTCCCATGGGCGCGGGTGGTTTCGAACCACCGACCTCTCGCGTGTGAAGCGAGCGCTCTCCCACTGAGCTACGCGCCCTGAGCGGGGAAGTCTACGCGGTCCTCAGCTCAGGGACCCGCTCGCTCCCGCCCACGGCGCATGACGACCGCCACCCCCGCGCACAGCAGCAATCCCAGCAGGCTCAGCAGCACGCCGGCCCGCAGCCCCGGCACGCGGTACCTCCACTCCACGTGGTGCGTGCCGGCGCCCACGGCGACGCCGCGCATCACGTCATTCACGCGTACGGGCTCGGCGTCGCGGCCGTCGACCTGGACGCTCTGGCCCGGCGCCCAGGCGTCGTTCAGCACCACCAGACCGGGCCTCGTCAGCCGAGCGTGGATCGCGACGGAGGCGTTGGACTCGTCGGTCATCGACACGCGACCGGAGGAGGTCGCGCCGGCGGCCACCGAGGCACCCAGCGGGCCCATCGCGTCCGTCCCCTCCGCCCCCCGCTCCACCACGGCCTCGCGGCGCGGGTCGAACCGCCGTTCCACCAGCGCCGCCCGCGCCTCGCCCTCGTCTGCGACCACGCGGACGCGCGGCGCCACCATCGCGCGCGGCGCCGCGTGAGCGTTCGAGAACACGCGCGCGTCGATGCCGTCGTAGGCCACGCGCAATCCCCTGAGCGACCCTTCGCCGGCCTCCCTGCCCTCGCCTCCGACGAGCTGCGACCCCGGATCCGCCACCACGTACTTCGCCCCCAGCACGCTCGCCACCTGGAGCGCGGGATCGGTGAGCGATTCGATCTGGAACGAGACCCACTCGATCTGCTGGGGTTCCGCCTCCCGCCACAGGCGCAGGTAGCGCGCCGACGGCTGCGGCGGGTCGTAGCCGCGGATGTCGCGCAGCCCGTAGGTCAGCATCCAGTCGTTTCGCGCCGTTTCCCCGAGCCCCACTATCCGGCCCTCGTCGCGGTGGCTCTGCAGGAAGCGGATCGCGTCGGTGCGCGGGGGGATCGACTTCGACGCCGGCGCCATCGGCTGATAGCCGACCGCGAAGTGGAGCATGTCGAAGGCCGCGAGCAGCACGACGCCCGTTGCGATCCAGGCGCGTCGCTGCGGCCAGCGGCGCGCCGCCAAGATCGCCGCCAGCACGCCGGCGGCGAACAGCAGGTACCAGACGACGCTCGTGAGCGCCACGACCGAATCCAGCTCGAAGTCTCTTCCCGTCACGAAATGCGTGACGGTGTCGCCGACCGCGCTCGTGCCTCCGGGCACGCCGAGCATCGCCGCAACGCCGAGCACAAGCGCGCCCACGGCCACACCCACGCGCCGACGGCGATCCTCCGCCGGACGCTCCAGCAGCGCCTGCAGCCCGAACGCCGCCAGCACGGACAGCGCCATCGCCCACACGAAGTGCAGCCGCTGGTTCTGCACCTGGTCGAAGAGGGGCAGGTGCGTGACGAGCTGGTAGAGGCCCGGCAAGTGCAACGGAATCGCAAGCCCGAGCGCCGCGAGCACGATGAACGGCCCCTTGCGCCGCCAGCGCCCTCCCCCGGCGACGCCCACCAGCGCGAGCAGCAGCCCGACCACGCCTGCGTAGAACGTGCGCTCGTTGTAGTTGAGGGGGACGGGCAGGACGCCAGCGAACGTGCTTACCGGACCCCGCGCCTCGTAGCCGCTCGGCCGCCCCCACCAGTCCGGGAACAGGACCGTGCGGATCGTCGTCAACGGCATCTTCGTGCCCGGCAGCGTGCCGCGCCCGTGACTGCGCGCGGCGGTGCCGACCGTCCCGTGGCTGGACAGCCACTCGGGCAGCAGCATGAAGCTCCTCAGCAAGATGCCGAGCAGCAGGCCGCCGACCGCCCACCCGAACGGCCGCAGCCGCTCGCCGATCGGCGTATCCCGCGGCAGGAACGCCGCCCGCAGCAGCGCGTACATCCCGGCCGCGGCGACCAGGTGCACCTGCATGCCCGGATGGCCGCCGCCGAGCCCGATCGCAGTCGCCGCCGCCAAGCCCAGCAGCGGGCCGCGCCGTCCGCCGCGGAAGATCCGCTCGACCAACCAGAGCATCCACGGCAGCAGCGCCGCGACCGCCGGCAGCGTCTCGTGCGTCAGCCACAGGATGTTGATCGCGCTGAAGCTGAAGCACACGCCCGCCAGCAGCGCCGGCAGGAAGCCGAGCCTCAGCTCGCGCACGAGCAGGTAGCTGCCGAAGCCCGCCGCCCACAGCTTCAGCGCGGCACCGACGCCGATCCCGTAGTTGAGCGGCAGGATCCACAGCGGCAGGCTGAAGATCGAGAACAGGCCAGTCTGCGGGTTCGACCACAACGGAATGCCGCTGAAAACGAACGGGTTCCACGACGGGAACGACCCTTCGTGCAGCATCTGCCGGATCAGGAAACGCCACGGATAGTCGGCCGTGGGCACGTCCGACAGCAACGTGTTGAGATAGCTGCCGACGTCGTCCGGGATGAACGGCGTGTACGGCGTGGTGCCGTACAGGAACGATGTCGGCGACAGCAGCTCGCCTTGCACCAGCGCAGGCCACAGGTACACGAGCACTAACAGCCCGAGCAGCAGCGCCGCCGACAAGCTCGGATGCGCGACGAGATACCGCAGCGGCGCGCTCGAGCGCAATCGCTGCGCGAGCGCGCCGCCACGGGCGTCGCGGTCTCCCCCAGGTGCCGGCCGCCCCCTCGGCCGTGCCGGCCGCGTCGCTTGGCTCCCCCGGGCCATGCGGGCGATACTCGCACACCCGGGAGATCGGCGTGCGACTTAACCAACGCTGAATCTGTTCCGCTTCCCGGACAATGCTCTTCGGGTTCGTGAAGATCGATTTTCGGACTGTGATCGTCAACGAACGACGGCCGCAGTGGTTGACAGCGCGCCATATAATTGCTTGAGATCGTCCGTAGACGAAGCTTCGTGGGGGAGCGGCGGACGAGCCGCAGCACGGTCTGTCAGGCGTCGCGGAGCGACGCCCGGCGACCGGCTGCCTTTTCAACGGCCCTGGGGGACCGCACCACGTCATGCGATCAGCGTTTGCTCAGACCCTGCTCGACCTCGCCGCCACCGACGAGCGGATCGTCCTGCTGACCGGCGATCTCGGCTTCGCCGTGCTCGAACCGTTCGCCGAGCGCTATCCCGACCGCTTCTGGAACGCCGGCGTGGCCGAGCAGAACATGGTCGGCGTCGCGACCGGCCTCGCCGAGGCCGGCTACACGCCCTACGTCTACTCGATTGCCACGTTCGCCTCGATGCGCGGCTACGAGTTCGTGCGCAACGGGCCGATCCTGCACGAGCTGCCCGTGCGCATCGTCGGCATCGGCGGAGGGATGGACTACGGCCACAACGGCGTCACGCACTATGCGCTCGAGGACGCCGGGATCATGCGCGTACAGCCCGGCATCGCGGTCGTCGCTCCGGCGGACCCGGAGCAGACACGCGCGGCGCTGCCGTCGATCCAGGAGCTCCCAGGTCCCGTCTACCTGCGCCTCGGCAAGGAGTCCCAGCCCGTCCCCGGCCTCGACGGGCGCTTCGCGCTCGGGCGCGCCGAGCGGATCGGCGAGGGCAACGACATGGTGCTCGTCGCGCTCGGCGGCATGGCCGCGACCGCCGTCGAGGCCGCCGAGCTGCTCGCCGCGGACGGCGTCGATGCCTCCGTGGTCGTCGTCTCGAGCCTCAACCCGGCGCCGACGGAGGACCTCGTCGAGGCGCTCGCCGACGTGCCGCTCGCGCTGAGCGCCGAGGCGCATTACGTCAACGGCGCGCTCGGCTCGCTCGTCGCCGAGACGATCGCCGAGCACGCGCTGCCCTGCCGCCTCGTGCGCGCCGGCCTGCGCGCGACGCCGATCGGCGCCACCGGCAGCCGCCCGCATCTGTACGAGCGCCACGGCCTCGCACCCGTCCAGCTCGCCGCGAGCGCCCTGCGCGCGCTCGACGAGACAGCCCGGGGGCCGGGCGCAACCACACCCGTCACGACCGGAGCCACTCACACGTCATGACCGCACTCGACCGCACACCGGACGCGCCGTTCGCCTCGCTGATCCTGCCGATCCACAACCAGGCCGACCACATAGGCAAGGTCGTGAGCGGCTTCCTCGCCGACTTCGCGAAGCTTCCGCGCAGCTGCGAGCTCGTGCTCGTGCCGAACGGCTGCCACGACGCCTCGCCGGAGATCTGCGCCGAGCTCGCCGCGCAGCACCCCGACAACGTCCAGCTCGTCGGCCCGCTGAAGCGCGGCGGCTGGGGCAGAGCGATCAACGCCGGCCTCGAGGCGGCGCGCGGCGAGGTGCTCGGCTACACGAACTCGGCGCGCACCACGCCGGAGACGGCGACGCTGATGCTCGCCTATGCGATGGCCTACCCGGACACGGCGCTGAAGGCGCAGCGACGCATCCGCGAGAGCGCCCTCCGGCGGGCCGGCTCGGTGCTCTACAACTTCGAGTGCCGCCGCCTGTTCGATCTCGCCACGTGGGACATCGACGGGACGCCGAAGTTCTTCCCGCGCCGCTACCACCACCTGATGCAGATCAGCAGCGACGCCGAGCTGTACGACCTCGAGTGGATGCGCGCCTGCCGCTACGCGGGCTACCCGGTCGTGGAGATCCCGATCTACCCGACCGAGCGCTTCGGCGGCAGATCGACAACGAGCTACAAGTCGGCGGTGCGGATGCTCGTCGGCGCCTACCGCATGCGGGGCTCGTTCCACAGCGCACCTCCGGGCGGCGTGCTGCCGACCCCCGGCTCCGCCAGCGGTGCCCCGGCCGACGGGCCCGCGGCCGGCGAGCGGCTTCCGGCAGGACAGCTGGGCCGCGTCGCCGGCTGAACGCGGCATGGGCGCGATCGGTCGCACGAGCGCACCCGGCGCCGCGCGGGCCGACCGGGCAGCCACGCACACCCCAGCGGTCGAGAGAGCGCGCGCGCTCTCCCCGGCGGAGATCGCCTGGCTGCTGGCGCTGCCGTTCGCGGCGCTCACGGTCCTGCTGATCGCGGCGCTCGGCCCGCTCGTCGGCGACCTGCTGCTGCCGAGGTCCTCGCTCGCCTTCTTCGAAGCGGCGCTCGTGCAGCTGCGTCCCGAGCCGCACGAGCAGGGGCGCGTGCTCGTCGCGCTCGCCGGCCCGCTGCTGCTGGCCGGAGGGACGGCGATCCTCGCGCGGCGTCCGCCGCAGCTGTCCACGAGGGCGATCGCAGTACTCGTGTGGAGCGCCCAAGCTGGCCTCTTCGTGGCAGCGATCGCCTTCCTCGTCGTACAGCGGAGGATCGTCTACGGCGAGACGTACCAGGCGCCCGAGCCGTTCGGTCAGCGCTACTTCAGCGACGGGACGCTCGTCGTCGCCGTCCTCGGCGCACTCGCGATCGTCGTCGCGACGCGGAGCGACGGCGTGCGGACGACGGCCGCACGCTGGGCGCGCGACACGCCCGCCCGTCGGATCGGCTGGACGCTCGCCGCCGCGCTGCTGATTGCCGTCTGGCTCCTGCACGCGTTCAACACCGAAGGGACGGTCGTCAATGAGGCGCTGGCGGCGCAGTACCACCTGCCGTTCACGCTCGACGAAACGTTTGCGGTGCTCAACGGGCGCACACCGCTGGTGAACTTCGACGCCCAGTACGGCTCCCTGTGGCCCTACCCGGTCGCGGCAGCGATGTGGCTGCTCGGCGTGTCGGTCGGCAGTTTCGCCTTCCTGATGTGCCTGATCTCCGGCCTGTCGCTGCTCGCGATGTACGACGTCCTGCGCCGCGTCTCGCGCAGCTCGCTGACGGGGCTCGTGCTGTTCGCGCCGTTCCTCGCGACGAGCTTCTTCCTGCTGCGCGGCCCGCTCGAGAACCGCTACACGCTCGCAACGATCTTCGCTGACTACCCGCTGCGCTTCGCCGGCCCGTGGCTGCTCGCGTGGCTGACCGTGCGCCACCTCGACCGCGCGAGAGACGCGCGCGATCCGCATCTGTGGCCGCTGTTCGTCGTCGCCGGGCTCGTCGCGCTGAACAACACCGATCACGGCATTCCCGCGCTGGGCGCGCTCGTCGCCGCGCTCGTGTGGACCGGGCCGCTCACCCGGCGGCGCCTGGGAACGTTGGCGCTGCAGGCGCTCGCCGGCCTGGCGGCGGCGTTCGCGCTTGTGTCGCTGCTGACGCTCGTGCGCGCGGGCGCACTGCCCGACCCCACCTCGATGTTCCGCTTCGCGCGCCTGTACGCCGGCGCCGGCTTCGCGATGCTGCCGATGCCGACGTTCGGCCTGCACACGATCGTCTACATGACGTTCGCCGCCGCGCTCGCCGTCGCGACCGTGCGGGCGCTGAACGGCGACGCCGACCGCTCGCTCACCGGCGCGCTCGCCTTCATCGCCGTGTTCGGGCTCGGCAGCGGCACCTACTACGCCGGCCGCTCGCACCCGGAGGTGCTCGTCACCTCGTTCGCCGCCTGGTCGTTTGCGCTCGCGCTGCTGACGCTCGTCGCCGTCCGCCGCCTCGCCGCCCGTCCGCGGCGCCGGCCGGAGCCGGCCGTCGTGCTCTGTCTGCTCGCCTTCTGCGTGACAGCCTGCTCGCTCGCGCAGACGCCGACACCGTGGTCGCAGGTTGACCGCCTGCGTGCCACCGGGGAGCCGATCCTGCGCAGACCGGCCGGCCAGGCGCTCGTCGCGGCGAACGTCAGACGCGGCGAGCACGTCGCGATCCTGCTCGGGCTCGGCCACCGGATCGCCGAGAACCTCGGCGTCACGAACGTCTCGCCGTACACGACCGCGTTCGCGATGCCCGCCGTCACGCAGCTCGACGACGTCGTGCGGGCCCTGCGCGCGGAAGGCGGCGACAAGGTCTTCCTGCCCACGACGCCGAGCGCGATGAACGACGTGCGCCCCGCGCTCGAAGCGGACGGCTTCGCGAGAGTCGCCGCCGACGACGAAGGCGACGAGCTGTGGGTCGACGGCGCGCCCGCGGCCGGCGGGAACGCGCCGTAGCGGACTGACTCTCAGTTGCGCCGCATCACCGCGAGCAGCGAGAGGCCGGCCGGCAGCGTGCGTCTGCCGCCGTCGAGCCACTTCGCCTCCAGCTTCATCGGCAGCTCGAGCGCAGGCGACATCCAGGGCGGCGTCAGCTCGACGTCGGACTTGTGCCTGCCGTGCTGGGACTCGTTCGAGACGTCGCCGTTCTCGCTCGTGACGGCGTCCTTGTGACGGACGCGCTGCAGCAGCCGCACCGCGGCGGCCGGCGGCAGCAGCAGCGAGTTGAAGTACGTCATGCGCTCGATCGTCCAGCCGGTCTCGGCGGCGAGCGAGCGCATCATCTTGCGGTCGTAACGACGGAAGTGGTTGTTGAAGACGTCGTGGCTGGACCACAGCGCTCTCAGCGCCGGCACCGTCATCAGGAAGTAGCCGCCGCGCTTCGTCACGCGCCCCAGCTCGCGCAGCGTCACGCGGTCGTCGGCGGTGTGCTCGACCATGTCGAGCGAGATCACGAGGTCGAACGTCTCATCCGGCCACGGCAGCTGCTCGACCGGGCCCTGGACGACGTCCTCGTGGCCGCGGCTGCGGGCGACCTCGACCGAGTCCGGGTTGAGGTCCAGGCCGGTGACGTGGCCGTAGTCGCGCAGCTCGTCGAGCAGGCGGCCTGAGCCGCAGCCCGCGTCGAGAACCCGCAGCGTAGGGCCGGTCGGCAGCTGTGCGAGCTCCTCGCAGACGATCCGGCGCCGCCCCCGGTACCACCAGTGGCGGTCCTCCTGGTTGAGCATCGCTTGTACCTCAACACGATCCATTCGTCCTAATCTCCCATAGTCGGCATCGTTGATGTGTCCCCTCGGCACTACACCGGCATCCGCGTGACCGCGATCTGGCGCGGCCGTCCCGCCGGGCGCGGCGTCCCGCCCGCGCGCACGATCGCGGCGGTCAGCGCCTGCTCCCACAGGTCGGCGTTCGCCGAGACGGACTGCGTGCGCCCCCATTTGCGCGCCTGCCTGGCGAGCTTGCGGCGCTCGCGCGGCTTCTCGACCAGGCGGCCGAGCGCGGCGGCCCAGCCGTCGTCGGCAACCAGTCGCCCGCCCTGCTTCTCGCCGAGCGCGGCGTACGGCCCGACGGGCGAGGCGAGCCACGGTCTGCCGAGCGCGGCGTATTCCTTGACCTTGATGTTCGAGCGCGCCCGATTGAAGGGGATGTCGGCGATCGGCGCGAGGCCGACGTCGTACGTCGCGAGGTGCGGCGGCAGGTCGAAGAAGTCGAGCCGGTCGACGTGGCGGTAGCGCTCGTGGCGCAGCCCGAGCGAGCAGCCGAGCGTCTCGACCACCAGTTGCGGGTTGGCGTCGAGCGCGCGACCCACCTCGTCGCGCAGCGGTATCCGCTCGACGTCGAGGTGGTGCTCGTTGCCGGCGAGCCAGCCTGCGACGACGCGGTCGCCGTTCGGCGGCGCAGTCGTCTCCAGCACCTTGTCCGGGACGTAGTTCTCGATGTGCTCGACGTGTGCGGCGCCGTACTCGCGGAAGCGATCGGCGATCGGCACGCTGGCCGCGATCGCCAGATCCGTCTGCTGCAGCAGTCTGCGTATCTCACGCAGCGCGCGGTCGCCAGCGAAGCCGCCGTAGTCCCTATGCGAGGCGTCGCCTCTCGGTATGGCGCGCATGTCGTCGTCGTTGTCGTAGACGACGGCGATTCCGCGGCGCTTGGCATGGCGGACGATCTCGAGCACTTCCGCCTCGTGGACGCGGTGGATGTGCAGCGCGTCGCAGCCGACGACCAGTTCCCCGCGGATGCCCTCTCTGGGACGCCACACCTGCACGATCTCGTGACCCCGCGCGCCCAGCGCGAGCATCGGCCCTATCCCGCGATACCAGCCCCCGGGCAGCTCCGGGTTGGCGATGAAGGCTATGCGCACCCGATCCCCTTTCCCCCAAGCGGTGCCGATGCGAGCCTACCATCCCGCTTCCCCGCCGATCGACCGCTGGTAGAGTCGATTTCAAAGTCGCAAAGGGGGAGCGATGGAAGGGGATCGGCTCGCATACGAGATCCGCCGCGCCGTGGTCGATGAGTCGATGCGCGCGGGGGTCGGACACATCGGCTCGGCGCTGTCGATCGCCGACCTGCTCGCGGCGCTCTACGGCGGGGTGCTGCGCATAGGCGAACCCGGTGAAGCCGAGCGCGACCGCTTCGTGCTCTCGAAGGGCCACGCCGCACTCGGGCTCTACGCCGCACTCGCCGCGACCGACCGCATCGACCGCGAGCTGCTGTCGACCTACTGCGGCGAGGGTTCGATGCTCGGGGCGCATCCCGAGCACGTGCTGCCCGGCGTCGACTTCTCGACCGGCTCGCTGGGGCAGGGCCTCTCGATCGCCACAGGCGCCGCGCTCGCGGCGCAGCGGCAGGGCTCGCCCCGCCGCGTCTTCGCGCTGTTGAGCGACGCCGAGACGAACGAGGGGTCGATATGGGAGGCCGCGATGTTTGCCGCCCACCACAGGCTCTCCAACCTCGTCGCGCTGATCGACGTCAACGGCCAGCAGGCGCTCGGCTACACACGCGACGTGATGGACCCGGGGCCGCCGGCGCGCGAGCGCTGGGCCGCCTTCGGCTGGGACGTGCACGAGGTCGACGGCACCAGCCCGGACGCGATCGTCCAGGCGATCAACAAGCTCGACCTGCGCAACGGCCCGCCCCACGTGCTGCTCGCCAACACCGTCTTCGGCCGCGGCGTCTCGTTCATGGAGAGCAAGATCGAGTGGCACTACCTCCCGCTGGAAGCGGACACGCACCGCCAGGCGGTCGAGGAGTTGGAGGCCGCGTGCCCGCCCGTTCGCTCGTAACGGGTGCCGCCGGCTTCATCGGCGCCGCACTCGCGCGCCGGCTGGTCGAGCGCGGCGACCGCGTCACGGCGCTCGCCGGCCCGGGTTCGGACCCGTGGCGCCTCGAGCAGCTGCGCGACGTCGCCGATGTGAGCGAAGTCGACCTGCGCGATCCCGACGCGGTCGCACGCACGATGCGCGCCGCCCGTCCGGACGAGGTCTTCCACCTCGCCGCGCACGGCGCCTACTCGTGGCAGCGCTCGCTGCCGCGCATGATCGAGACCAACGTCGCCGGTTTCGCGCACGTCGCCGAAGCGGCGCTCGACGCCGGCGTCCGCGCGATCGTCAGCGCCGGCTCCTCGTCCGAGTACGGCTTGAAGGACCACGCGCCGCCGGAGCACGAGCTGCCCGAGCCGAACAGCGCGTACGCCGTCACGAAGGCGTCGGCGACGCTGCTCGGCGGCTGGTTCGCGCGCTCCCGCGAGGCGGCGATCACGACGCTGCGGCTCTACTCCGCCTACGGCCCGTGGGAGGAGCCGAGACGCCTGATGCCCGCGCTCGTCGCGGCCGGCCTCGAGCGCCGCCTGCCGCCGCTGGCGGACCCGGCGATCGCGCGCGACTTCGTCTACGTCGAGGACGTCTGCGACGCGTTCCTGCTTGCGGCGCAGCGCGCGCAGCCGGGCGCCGGCGCCGTCTACAACATCGGCAGCGCCCGCCAGACGACGCTGCGCGAGCTGGCCGAGGTCGCGCGTCGCGTCTACGCGATCGAGGAGGAGCCGGCGTGGGCGGCGTTCCCCGCGCGCGACTGGGACACCGACGTGTGGGTCGCCGACGCGCGCAGCGCCGCAGACGACCTCGGCTGGAGCGCGCGCACGTCGCTCGAAGCCGGCCTCGCCGCGTTCGCGCGGTGGATGGACGCGCAGCCGCAGTCGGTGGCGGAGCGCTACGGCACAGCGGTCGGCGCCGCCTGAGGGCTCGAAGCGGGCCCGCCTCCGGCGCCCGCGATCCCACACATCGTGTGTTGAACCCCCGCGACAGCGGGATTAGCGTGCAGGCGTGGACCTGACCCCGCTGCCGTGGCTGCAAGTCCAAGTCGAGCTGGAGGGGAACGCGGAGACCGACTGCGATCCGCGTCCGGGCCGCATCGTGATCGTCGGTCCGGGTCACACCTTCCTGCAGCTGGCGGAGACGATCGACGACGCCTTCGCGCGCTGGGACCTCGCCCACCTGCACGCGTTCGAGCTGGAGGACGGCCGCTTCGTCGGCCTGCCCGACAGCGGGCCGCCGCTCGGCGACGCGCCGCGCTGGCTCGACCATCGCGCGATCGAGGTGCTCGCCGCCGTCGGTCCGGGCGACCGCTTCGGCTACACGTTCGACCTGACCGTTGGCTGGCGCCACGAGTGCCGCGTGCTCGAGGAGACCGTCGACCCGCTCAGCGTCTTCGGCGAGCGCCCGATCCGCCCGGCGATCGCCTTTGGCTGGGGCTGGATCCCCGACCAGTACGGCCGCACCGCCGCGGACGAGGAATAGCGCCCGGGACTACGGAGGGGGAGGGATTCGAACCCTCGATGGACGAGAAACGCCCATAACGGTTTTCGAGACCGCCGCATTCAACC
>JBJMLB010000101.1:0-23111 GCA_045805465.1 Conexibacter sp.
ACCTCGCCGTGCTGGCCGGGCGCCTCTCGTCCGGCGACGCACCGCCGCTCCCGCCAGTGGTCGACGCCGACCGCGCCGCGCTGCTCGCGCTTGTCGAGCACCGCAGCCACGAGCTGCGCACCGCCGCCGCGCACCTCGGCCACCGCGTCTACGCCGAGTCGCCGAAGGCCTTCGCCCGCCGCCTCGCCCGCTACGTTCATGTCGCAGTGGCGGAGCAACGCACGGACCTCCCCGGATGAGACCCGTCTGGCTGGCCGCCGCGGCGCTGCTGCTGGCGTACGTGATCTGGCGCCGCCGCAGACTGGAGCCGACGCTGCTCGTGGGCGGCGTGCTCGCCGCGGTCGGGATGGCCGTCTACGGCGCGGGCCTGTTCGAGCTGCCGGACCTCGACAAGCTGCTCAAGGACGTCGGCTCGACGCTCGGCGCGTGGACGTACCTGCTGGTCGGGGTGCTGTGCTTCCTCGAGAGCGGGGCGTTCCTCGGGCTGCTGGTGCCGGGGGAGACGGCGATCGTGGTCGGCGGATTCGTCGCCGGTCAGGGAGAGATCGACATCGTCCTGCTGATCGCGATCGTGTGGACGTGCGCCGTCGCCGGCGACCTCGTCAGCTTCGCGCTCGGCCGGCGCCTCGGCCGCGACTTCCTCGTCACGCACGGTCCCCGCTTCCAGATCACGGAGGAGCGGATCCAGCAGGTCGAGCACTTCTACGACCGTCACGGCGGCAAGGCCGTCTTCCTCGGGCGCTGGGTCGGCCTGGTGCGAGCCGTCTCGCCGTTCCTCGCCGCCTCATCCGGCATGCCGCTGCGGCGCTTCCTGCCCTACGACGTCCTCGCCGCGGGCGCGATGGGGACGCTCTTCTGCCTGATCGGCTACATCTTCTGGCACTCGCTCGACAAGGTCCTGGAGATCGCGAGAAAGGGCCTGCTGGCACTCGGGATCACGATCGCGCTCGTGGTCGGGCTCGTCGCCGCGGTGCAGTGGCTGCGCAAGCAGGAGAACCGCCGCAAGCTGGAGGCGTGGTTCGCCGCGCACGAGCGCACGCCGGTGCTCGGGCTGGCGATCCGCGGCGGCCGCGTCGCTGGCCAGCGCCTCGCGCGGCCGGCGCGCTTCGTGTGGGACCGCCTCACGCCCGGACAGCTCGGGCTGGAGCTGACGACGCTCCTGTCGGTCGCGGCGGTCGGCAGCTTCGTCTTCTTCGGCTACCTGATCGTGATCGACCCCGTCACGGAGCTGACGGCCGGCGACCGCCGCGGCGCGCGCTGGTCGAACGCGCTGGAGACCGGCTGGCTGACCGACCTCGCCAAGCTCCTCACGCATCTCGGAGCGCTGCCCGTCGCGGGCGGCGCGCTCGTCGTCACGGCGATCGTTCTGATGTGGAGACGTCACGGGCCGGAGGGGCTCGCGCTGCTCGGGGGCTTGGTGCTCACGTACGCCGGTGTCCACATCACGAAGGCGGCGTTCGGCCGTCCGCGCCCGCTCGACTCGCTCGTCGACGCTGCGGGCTCGGCGTACCCGTCGGGCCACGCGGCCTACGCGGTCTGCTGGGTGGCGGTCGCCGTCGCGCTGCGCCACGCGTTCCCACGGCTGGCGGTGCGGGCGGGCCTGCTGATCGCAGGGCTCGTTATCGCCGTCGTCGTCGGCCTCACGCGCATCTACCTGCGCGCACACTGGTTCTCCGACGTCGCCGGCGGATGGGGCCTCGGCGCGGCGTGCTTCGCGCTGGTCGGGATGGTCGCGCTCGTCGCCGGCTACCTGCGCGGCGGCGACGACGCCCGCGCCGGCGAGGCGCTCAGCGCGCGCTGAGCGTGCGACGCAGCAGCAGGCCGCAGACGACCGCCAGCACCGCGGCGAGGAACGGGATGAAACCGCCGATCACATTGGCGATCGCGAGCACGATTCCGACGACGGCGATCACGCCGAAGCCGCCGGTCGCGAGGGTGAGGCGATAGGCGCGCTGCTCGCGCTGACGACGTGAGAGGCGGGAGGGGGAACGACGTTCGAGATCGGCCATGGAGGCATCATCGCACGGTGCGCGGGCGGCGCCGCGGAGCCGGCGCACACGGCTTCGGGCGGGTCTACACTCCCGCGCGTGAGCTGGTTGGCGGTTCCACGCGGCTGGGTCGAGAGCTTCGGCGACATCGCCCGCTTCACGGCACAGTGCTTCCGGGAGGTGTACGGCGGCCGCGTCTTCCGCTTCTTCGGCGAGGCGCTGCGCCAGTCCGGCCTGCTGATCCTCTCCTCGACGCTCGTCATCTGGGGCCTGGTGTTCATCATCGGCCTGCAGTGCGGGATCGAGGGCGCCTACTTCACCCGTGCCGCCGGCACGCCCGCGTACTCGGGCGTCTTCACGGCCTGGTGCGACCTGCGCGAGCTCGTCCCCTACGCCTTCGGCTACATGATGGCCGCGAAAGTGGGGACCGGCATCGTCGCCGAGATCGGCTCGATGCGGATCACCGAGGAGATCGACGCGCTCGAGGTGATGGGCATCAGCTCGATGACGTTCCTGTGCGGGACGCGCCTGCTCGCGTCCTGGATGGTGCTGCCGTTCGTCTACATCGGCGGCGTCGGGGCGGCGTTCATCGCGTCCTACCTGGCGGTGGTGATCCAGATCCACGAGGTGTCGCCGGGCGGCTACGACCTGATCTTCTGGGCGTTCCAGAACCCCACGGACCTGCTCTACAGCATGCTGAAGGGCGCCTTCATGGCGACGGGGATCGTCATCGTGGGCTGCTACTACGGCTACACGGCGGGCGGGGGGCCCGTGGGCGTCGGCACCGCGACGGCGAAGTCGATGGTGCTCAACATCGTCTACGTCCACCTCATCGGGATGCTCGGGACCCAGCTGTTCTGGGGCGCCAACCCGCGCGCTCCGATCGGCGGTTGAGTCACCCCCGGCTCGGCACGTCCGCGCTCCTCGCGTGGGCGCTGCTAGCGGTCGCTGTGCTCGTCGCGCTGCGGCTGTGGCAGGGCGAGGCCTACTGGGAGTACTCGGACGGCGTCTACGCGCTGACCGGCCGGCTCGTGCTGCACGGCTCGGGCCTGTACCGCGACATCGCGGCGGCTCAGCCGCCTCCCGTCTACTACGCCGGCGCCGGGGTCCTCGCGTTCGGCGACTCGGTGGCGACGCTGCGCGCCGGGCTGAGCGTCGTCGCCTTCGTCACCTCGCTGCTCGTCCTGCTGTGCGTGTGGCGGCTCACGCGCTCGCGGCCCGCGGCGGTGGTCGCGGGACTGCTGGCGCTCGTGACGCCGTGGGCGCTGCGCGAGCACGCACAGCTGGTGCCGGAGACGTTCGCCGCGCCGCTCGTGCTGGGAGCGGCGCTGGCTGGCAGCCGCGGCGGTCGGGGCGCCACGCTCGCCGGTGCGCTGGCCGCGCTCGCCGTCGCCTTCAAGCTCGCACTGCTGCTGCCGGCGCTGGCCGTGCTGCTGGCGGCCCGCCGCCGTGGGCGGGCATTGCTGGCGGCGGCCGTGGTCGGCGGCACATTGGCAGCCGGCTTCCTGCTCGCGTTCGGCGTGCCGCTGCTCGACGGGGCCGTGCGCGCGCAGCGGCAGACGGGCACGTCCGCACTGCACTACGTCGCCGGCCTGTGGGCGCAGGCCGGCTGGAACCTCATGCCGTTGCTCGCGTGCGCGCTGCTCGCCTGGCCGGCGTGGCGATCGGCGGCCTCCGAGGACGAGCGGGCACTGCTGCGCACACTCGCCGCGGCCGCCATGGGATCGCTCCTGCTCCTGCTGACGCTGTTCAAGCACGGCAGCTACCTGACGGTCGTCCTCGTCGCCGAGCCGCCGCTGCTGTGCCTTGCGGCCGCAGGCGTCGTGGCGGCTGCGCGCGCGAGAGCGACCGGCCGCTTGGCGCTCGCAGGCGCCGCAGCGGTGCTCGCGGCGATCGAGGTCGGCTCGCTGCTCGCCAGCCCGGCGGATCCCGGCCTCTTCACGCGCCCGCTCGCGGCCTCGGGCCCGTCGTGGACGCTGTCGCCGGCGCAGGTTCGGCAGGAGGTCGCGGCGCAGCGAGCCTGCCCGCCCGGCATCCCCTCGAGCGGGCCGCCGTATCTCGCGTTCGCAGCCGGTCGCCGCATCGCCGGCGACCAGCCGGATCAGTTCATCGTCGCGAACGCGGCGATCCTCGCCCGCTTCCGCCGCGTCGCCGAGCTCGACCAGCCTCGCTGTCCTTGACCCGGACAGCAGGCGGCGGCTCCGATCACCAGACGGTGGTGCGCGCGTCGTAGCCGCGGATCGCCTCGTCGCGCGTGACGAGACGCGCTCGCACTGCCTGTGCGGTCGCGTAGATGAAGCGGTCGGCGGGGTCTCCGGGGAAGCCGCCGCCATCGAGCAGACCCGCTGCGACGGCGACGTCGGCCGTGAGCGGGTGTTGCCGCACGCGCGCGGGTGCGAGCGCCTGTCTGACCCACGCGCCGATGTCGCGGTCGAGCGAGATGCGTCTGCGCCTGACCAGCATCGTCAGCTCCCAGGCGCTGATCGTGCAGACGCCGATCGTCTCCGCCTCGTCGATCGCCCGCCGGGCGGCGCGCGAGAGCCGCGCAGGCTCCGCGAGCCACCACAGCCAGGTGTGCGTGTCGAGGACGATCACGACTGCGCGTCCCACGCGACGTTGAGCGGCGCGACCAGCTCGTCGTCGGAGACGTGGAACGTCACGGAGCCTGCGTGCGGCCGTGGCTCGTCGATCGCGACGAGCCGCGCCACGGGGCGACCCCGCTTCGTCACGACGATCTCCTCGCCGGTGAGGGCGACGTCGTCGAGCAGGGCGAGGCAGCGGGCTTTGAACTGGCTGGCAGGGATGAGCTGCATGACCATGGTCACATTATCATGGTCATGAAGGGTTGCAAGTGCGGTCGTGCACACCCGAGGCGACACGGCGCAATGTTCGCCCCCCGCTGGCGCGATCTCTCCACGCGCTAGCCTCGCCAGCATGATCGTCACCGACGCCGTCCGCGACTACCTCGACACCACCCGACCGCCCGCCGATCCGCTGCTCGCCGAGATGCAGGCGCACGGCGCGCGCGAGCGGATCCCGATCCTCGATGCGCAGAGCGGCGCGCTGCTGCACGTGCTCGCACGCGCGATCGGCGCCCGCCGCGTCGTCGAGGTCGGCACCGCGATCGGCGTCTCGACGCTGCACCTCGCGCGAGCGCTGCCGGACGGGGGACGGCTCGTCTCGTTCGAGATCGATCCCGAGCGGCACGCGGCCGCGCAGCGCTATCTGGACCGGGACGGGCTGGCAGCCGACGTGGACCTCCGGCTCCAAGACGCTCGCGCCGGGCTCGCGGAGCTGACCGGCGCCTTCGACCTCGCGTTCCTCGACGGCGTCAAGGCCGAGTACGAGGACTACCTGGCGCTCGTCGTTCCCCTGCTGCGCCCCGGCGGACTCGTCGCGGTCGACAACGTGCTGATGTCCGGCACGGTCGCGGAGAACCGCAGCGACGGCCACTGGACTGACGAGCAGATCGCGCGGGCGCGCGCGTTCAACGAGCGCCTGCTCGACCACCCGCAGCTCGTCGCGACGATCACGCCGGTCGGCGACGGGATCGCCCTCGCCGCGCGGCGCTGAAGTGCGTCCTGCTTGACCCAGCCCTGCGATCGTGTGGGCCTGATCCGCTGACGGAGGCCGTGTCGCATGTCCAGATCTCGCACCGTCGTCGCCTCGGCGGCACTCGCGGTCCTTGCCTTCGCCGCAGTTGCTCCGGCGGCAGAGGCACCCACGCCGAGACCCGTCGTGACGATCTCGGGAGGGCATGAGAGCGGTGGCCGACCAGTCGGTCGTGTGCTGAACCTGCGCTATCGTCACGCGCAGTGAGGCGATTCCCGTCCCCGCGACGCCTCGTCACGGAGGGCTCGGCCCGGTTCGGCGAGCTCCAGCCGATCCACGATCGGCATCTGCACACGTAGCGCGTAGCTGCGTCGTCCGTTGGGCGGTATCCGCCCATACCCACACCGAGGATGGACCGACATGGCTTCGAACGGCAAGAAGAAGACCACGATGGCAAAGCTCACTCGCGAGACCAAGCTCCGCGAGCGTCGCTTGGACAAGCAAGCCAAGAAGGATGCGCGCAAGCGGGCGGCAGCAGACGGTTCCGCGGCCGCTGCGGAGCACACCGACGAGGCGCTCGACGGCGGCGAGCAGGTCCCGGACGGCATCGCAGAGTAGGAGAGCCGGGAACGGGGATCGAACCCGTGACCTCCGCTTTACAAGAGCGGCGCTCTGCCAGCTGAGCTATCCCGGCGTGACCGGCTCAGCGTAGAGGATCGGCGTCGCTCAGCCGGTGGGTGCCGAGCCGTCGGTGCCCGCCTGCGTGCGGGCACGCAGCCGCTCCTCGTAGACGCGGACGACCTCGGACAGCGGCACGTCGAGGCCGCGGGCGATGCCGACCAGCGCGGCGAACGAGGGCACGATCTCGCCGCGCTCAATCTGGCCGACGTACTTGCGGCCCACGCCTCCGATCCCGGCGACGCGCTCTTGGGAGAGCTGCTGGCGGGCGCGGATCTCGCGGATCGCCGCGGCGAGCGCGCGCAGCTCGGCGTCGATGGTCGGAGGCACCGCGGGAACTCTTGTGTGGTTCCGGGTTGCTTTCCACCCGCCATAGGGTTCAAAATGTATCGTGCAGGGGGTATTTTCCCCTGTCGAAGGGGTCCGGGCGGCGTCCCCCGGCTCAACCTCGGCGCGCCGCCGCGGATCCCGGCTGACGAGCTCGCCACCCCCAGCGGGCTCGGCGCGACAGCGCTCCGGCTCCCGAGCCGGGGCGCTCGCGTGCGCTCAGGCAGCCTGGATCGGCTGCTCGGCGGTCTCCTGGTTGAGCCGCCGCTCGAGTTCCCCAAGCACGATGCCGAACAGCAGATGCCGCCAGGTCGCCTGCGCCAGAGCCCGCCGATTGCCCGTCAGGCGCGGCAGCTCCTCATGCGCGGGATGAAAGCGGTCGCTCAGGCGCCCGAGCGGCCACAGGCCGAAGTTCTCCACCACTGCGACGAGCGGCGCGCCGAACGCCCGCGGGACGCCGCCGCGCGCGAGCACCGGGCCCAGCAGACCGGCGTGGACCGCTCCGAACATCGCTCCGTTCTGCACGTGCAGCAGGAGCCCGACCGGATACCAGCGAGCACGATCGGCGCGCGGGAGCACTGCCCGCCCGAGCAGCTCGACGTCGTCGTAGTCGCAGCGCAGCGCACGCTTGTCGAGCGGCTGCTGCAGCGCCCATATTGCCGCGGCGACCCCGCCGGCCAGCGCGCCTCGCAGCATTCGTCTCGGGTCGAGCGCCATTGCCGCGACTGTAACGCGCACGCCGGCCGAGGGTACGTAACGCGGAATGGATCTCGAGCGACTGCATCGGCGTGCACGCGACCGCGGCGTGAACCCGATCGTGTACTGGCTGGCCCGCGCGGTCCTGCAGCCGTTCTTCCATCTCTACTTCCGCCTCTCCCGCGTCGGCCGCGAGCACATCCCGGCCGACGGCCCGGTGATCTTCGCCGCCAATCACCGCAGCTTCCTCGACCCGTTCGTGATCGGCACGATGATGCGGCGGCCGATCTACTACGTCGCCAAGAAGGAGCTGTTCCGCAACCGCGTGCAGGGCTGGCTGCTCAACGCCCTCGGCGCCTTCCCGGTCGACCGCGGCAAGGCCGATCAGGACATGATCGACACCGCCAAGGCGATCCTCGCGCGCGGCGACTGCGTGCTGATCTTCCCCGAGGGAACCCGTGTGCGCCCCGGACCGCCCGGCTCCGCCAAGCGCGGCGTCGGCCGGCTCGCGCTCGAGACCGGCGTGCCGGTCGTCCCAGTCGCCGTGATCGGCACGACGGACATCCGCCGCGGCTGGCGCGTCCGCCCACGAAAGGTGCGCATCCGCGCCGGGCGCGCGCTCACCTTCCCGCATGTCGAGTCGCCCTCGCGCGAGCTCGCGCAGGCCGTCACCGACCGCATCTGGCCATGCGTGATGCTGCAGTGGGAGTGGCTCGGCGGGATCTCGCCGCTGCGACGCGCGGCCGTCGTCGGCGCCGGCGCGTGGGGGACGGCGCTGGCCGTCGCGTTCGCACGCGCGGGTCTTCAGGTCGAGCTCGGCTGCCGCTCGCGCGAGCAGGCTGAGGCGCTGCGCACGAGCCGCGAGAACGAGCGCTACCTTCCGGGCGTCGCACTGCCCGAGCGCGTCAGACCCTGCCATGCCGCCGAGCTGGAGCTGGCGGTCCACGACCTCGTCTGCCTGGCCGTCCCTGCGCGTGACCTGCCGGCCGTGCTCGGCGCGCACGGCAGCGAGATCCCGCAGCGGGCCGGCGTGCTCGTCGTCTCGAAGGGGCTCGTCCCGCCGCTCGGCACGCTCCCGTCGGCCTATGCGGCCGAGCGCGTTCACGCGCGCACCGTCGCCGCGCTCGCCGGCCCCTCGCACGCGGCCGATGCACTCGAACACGGTGCCTCGGTCGTGCTAGCGGCGCATGACGACGGGTTCGCGCACGAGCTCGCGAGCGTGCTCGCGAGCGCCGGCTTCGACGTGCAGACGACGCGCGACGTCGCCGGGGTCGAGCTCGCCGGCTGCGCGAAGAACGCCGCTGCGCTCGCCGCAGCCGCCGCCGCGACCGCCGGTCCGAACGTCGCCGGCGCCGCCGCCGGCAAGGTCTTCTCGGAGATCGACGAGCTCGCCCGCCGCCTCGGCGCGGCGCCCGACACGTTCGCCGGGCTCGCCGGCGCAGGCGACCTCGTCGCGACTGTCGTCGCCGACGGCAGTCGCAACCGGCGCGCCGGAGAGCTGCTCGCCCAGGGCATGCCGGCGGTGGAGATCGGCCCGGCGCTCGGCCACACGGCCGAGGCGGTCGAGACCGTTCCGCTGCTCGCCGCGCTGCTGCGCAACGCGCAGCTTCCGGCGCCCGCGACGCTCGGCCTCGCCGCGCTCGTCGAGGGCAGCATCGAGCCCGAGCACTGGACCGCCGCGATCACCCAACCGACCCGCCGGCCGCGGAAGGTGCGCGCCGCCTGATGTGCGGGCCGGCCGCCACACGCACGCGGATGGCACGCGGGACCGGCGCTGGATCGGGGTCATCGGGCTTGCCAATACCGCATGGGTATTGGCTGCGCCCTGCTTCCTCCGCCCAGCTTGGTCCCACGCACCCCCGCGCACGCGCGGCGACCGGCCCGCACATCTGAGAAGGGGGATACTGCGCATGCGGTGTCCGATCTCCAGCCTCTCTCCAAGTCGGAGCTCGACGGCAGCTTCTCCGAGCTGTATCGGACCCATCTGCGCGACGTCTACTCCTACGCCTACTACCGCGTCGGGAATCATCACGACGCGGAGGACCTCACCGAGCAGACGTTCCTGCAGGCCTACCGCCACTACGAGCGCGCGCTGCGCGAGTCCGACGGTCGCCCGCTGCGCCCGTGGCTCATCCGCATCGCCCACAATCTCGCCGCCAACTACTACCGCGATCGCGCCCGCAGGCCCGAGTCCGCGATCGAGGACGCGGCGGTGATCAGCGCGCCGCACACGACGGAGACGCTCGTCGAGGGCCGCGAGGAGCTCGAGCAGATCCTCGCCGGCGTCCGGAGACTGCCCGACGACCGCCGGGAGGCGCTGATCATGCGCTTCGCGCTGGGCATGGACAACCGCGAGATCGCGCGCGCCCTCGGGCGCAGCGACGGCGCGACCAAGGTGCTCTTGCATCGCGCGATCAAGCAGCTCGAGGGCATCGTCGGCGAGAACGGCTCGGACGCGGGCGGGGCGTCGGTCAGATGAGCACGACCGAGTTCGAAGCTCGGCTGCGCGCGGCGCTGCAGCCGGTCGAGCCGCCGGAGGACCTCTCGCTGCGGCTCGAGCGCACGCTCGTCGAGCTGCACGAGCTGGCTGCCGACGAGCTGGAGGCGTGGGAGCTGTCGGCGATGCGCGACCCGCGCAACTGGGCGCGCCCGGCAGCGGCCGCGGTCGTCGGCGCGGGCGCCGGCACCGCGCTGGTCGTGCTGCGCGTGCGCAGCCGTCACCGTCGCCGCAGGGCCCAGTCCGCCAACGTGCTCGATCTTGCCGAGCGCACGGTCCGGGATCTGGCCGACGAGGCTCGTAGGCTGCTCCCCGGCGGCGAGTAGCGACGTCGCCGGAAGGCGATCGCTCGCGATCGCCGGACGGCGAAAGCCATCACAAGCCGTCGGCCAGCCGTCCCGTGCACTGATCCGCGCAGCGGCGGGCCGCGTAAACCCCAGTGACCGATGTCCGACCGTCGCGCCGCCCATCGCCCGTCCTTCCGCGACCTCGCCGACGAGGACCTCATGCAGCTCGTGCAGCGTGCGGAGGCGTCGGCGTTCGAGGTCGTCTACGACCGCCACGCCGGCGCCGCTTTCTCGCTCGCCTACCGCATGTGCGGCGCGCGACAGCTCGCCGAGGAGGTCGTGCAGGAGGCGTTCCTCTCGATCTGGCGCAGCGGTGCCCGCTACGACCGCCACCGCGGCAGCGTGCGCACGTGGATCCTCGGGATCACGCACCACCGCGCGATCGACGCCCTGCGCCGCGGCGTCGTGCAGGACCGCCACCGCGCGTCTGACGAGGGCATCGAGGAGCGCTTCGAGGCGACCGACCGCACCGACGTCGAGGTCGCCCGGCGCGAAGAGGCGCTCGAGGTACGCGGCGCGCTCGACGTGCTGCCCGACGAGCAGCGCCGTGCGATCGAGCTGGCCTACTACGGCGGCTTCACGCAGAGCGAGATCGCCGAGATGCTCGGCATCCCGATCGGCACCGTAAAGGGCCGCATGCGGCTCGGCATGGAGAAGATGCGCGACACGCTCGAGCCGGCGGAGGTGCTCCCATGAGCGAGCACTGCCAGCACGCCGACACGGTCGCGGCCTTCCTGCTCGGCGCGCTCTCCGACGCGGAGCGGCGCGAGTTCCAGGCGCACATGGTCACCTGCTCGCACTGCCGCGAGGACGTCGCGAGCCTGCGCCTCGTCGCCGACGCGCTCCCGCTCGCGGTCCCGTCGGTCACACCGCCGCCGCAGTTGCGCGATCACCTGATGGAGACCGTGCGCGCGGAGGCCGACGTGCTGTCGGCCGCAGGCCCGGCCGCCGACAGAGCACAGCCGCAGCGACGGCGCCGCTTCGCGCTCCCCTTCGGTCGCCCGCTGGCGATCGCCGGCGCTGTCGGGGCGCTCGTGCTCGGCGTCGCGCTCGGTCTCGGGATCGGCGCGGCGACGAACAACGACCAGACGAAGACGCAGACCGTCGTCCAGGTCCGCACCGTGCAGGCGAGAGTCGACGCGGCCGCCGCGCCGCGCGGCAACGCGGTGATCGTCATGCGCAACGGCGTCGCGACACTGCGCGTGACCGGGCTCCCGTCGCCGCCGAAGGGCAAGGTCTACGAGGTGTGGCTGCTGCGCCGCGGTGCCGCCGCACCGTCGCCGACCGACGCGCTTTTCAGCGTGAGCACGCGCGGCAGCGGCCGTGTGGCGCTGCCGAGCGTTATCGGCGTCGAGGCGGTCCTCGTGACCGCCGAGCCCGACGGCGGCAGTCGGGCGCCGACCTCGCAGCCGTTCATCAGCGCAGCCTTGTGACGTCGCCGGAAGGCGGTCGCTTGCGATCGCCGGACGGCGAAATGCTTCTTCGGAAGGCGGTCGCTTGCGATCGCCGGACGGCGAAATGCTTCTTCGGAAGGCGGTCGCTTGCGATCGCCGGAGGGCGAAACCCTTCTCATCCGGCTTGAGCGGGCGTGAAGGCGCTGCTGCTACCGTCCGCGCCGCGATGCCAACCTGCTACCGCCATCCCGCGCGCGAGACGGGCGTCGCGTGCTCGAACTGCGGCCGGCCGATCTGCACCGACTGCATGACGTCGACGACCGTCGGGATGCGCTGCCCCGAGTGTGCGAAGCAGCGCACGCGCGTCGTGCGCCCGCGCGCGATGGCGAATGCGACGCCGATCGCGACGCAGGTGATCATCGCGATCAACGTGATCGCGTATCTCGCTGAGCTGGCGACCGGCAGCGGCTTCGGCAGCGTCGGCGGGACCGTTTATGAGAAGGGTGCGCTGTTCGGTCCCCTGCTCCAGTACCAGGACGAGTACTGGCGGCTCGTCACGACCGGCTTCCTGCACGCGAGCTTCTTCCACGTCGCGTTCAACATGGTGTTCATCTGGTTCATCGGGCGCTCGCTTGAGCCGGCGATCGGCTCGGCGCGCTTCGTCGTCGCCTACGGCACGTCGCTGTTGTGCGGCTCGCTCGGCGTGATGCTGCTGGAGTTCGACTCGGTCGCGGTCGGCGCCTCCGGTGCGGCCTTCGGCCTGATGGGCGCGCTCATCGTCGAGGCGCGCTCGCGCGGCATCGACCTGTGGTCGACCGGCCTGATCCAGATCGCGCTGCTGAACTTCGCCTTCACCTTCATCGGCCCGAACATCGCGATCGGCGCGCACCTCGGCGGTTTCGTCGGCGGCATCCTCGTCGGCGTGATCTACGACCAGTGCGACCGCCGCCGGCTGCCGCGCGCGGTCTCGCTCGTCGCGGGTGGCGCGCTCGGGCTGCTCGCCGTCATCGCCTCGATCGCGATCGCCAGCGGGCACGCTTAACGAACGGCGGCGGCGCTCTCACGCCGCCGCCGGGTATCAGTCGCTGATGATGCTGCCTAGTGGCAGAGGATGTTCGTGTCGGCCGACGAGGTCGCCGACAGGCCGGTGTCCGTGTTGAACGAGAAGTCCGCGTGCATCGGAGCCTTCCCGCTCTTCGGGCACTTGAACGCCTCGATGTAGCCGCGTCTGACGCCGTTCTTGACGATCGTCGCCCCGCTCGTCACGTCGATGCTTCGGACGACGATCGGGCCGTCGAGGATGTTCTGCAGCTCGGTCGGGACGGGGCTCGTCAAGGTGTAGCCGTACTTGCCCGACGTCTTCTTCAGCGGCGCGGAGAACGTCTTGTTGATGAGCGCCGGCGTCGTGATGCTCACGTTGAACGTGACGCTCTTGCCGCCCGGCCCGTTGAAGAGCGTCAGCTTGCCGCTCGAGGTGACGCCGAGGTCGACGGCGGTGCCCTTCGCGATGCCGCTGCCGATCTTCGAACCCTTCGGGCAGGCGCTGAGGCGATTGCGCGCTTTCACGAGCTTCGCGACGCTGCACGAGGGGAACAGTTCGCCGTGCGGCGCGCCGACGCCGGCGGGGAACTTCACGACCACCTTCTCCAGCCGGTAGCGGCTGCCGGCGGGATGGTTGATCTTGAGGCCGACCTTGAGGGTGACCGGCATCCCGTGTTTGTTGGTGAGGCCTTTCACGAGGTGGTTCGGCGAGACACTCGCCGAGATCGACGTGGTGAGCCCGGGTGCCTCGGCCCCCGTCGCCGCCCCAGCGACGATGAGGGTGGCGGCCGCCGCAGCGGCCGCGATACGTCCTACGCGGATGGATTGCATCCGACGATGGTAAACGTGGTTGTACCGGCTCGTCTAGCGGGAAGTGACGCGCCGTCAGAGCTCGACTACGAGCGGATTGCCGACCGCAACTTCGGGTACCGCCTCGGGTTGCAGCATATGAGCGAGCACCTCCAGCCCGTCGATCAGCCGTGGCCCAGGGCGGGAGAAGTAGGCGGCCGCGTCGACCGCGACGATCTGGCCCGCGCCGAGCTTGGCGAGCCTCTCTCCATGAACCAGCGCCTCGGCGTGCGCGCGCGCCGCGTCGTACCCGCACGGCATCGCGACGACGATGTCGGGATCGCTCGCGGCGACCACCTCCCACGAGTATCGCTCGGAGTGCTCTCCGGGCATCCCAAGCACGTCGATCCCGCCTGCCAGCTCGATCAGCTGCGGGGTCCAGTGGCCGGCGACGTAGACCGGGTCCAGCCACTCGAGTGCGAGCACGCGTGGCCGCCGGCGGTCGCGCACGGCCAGCCGCACGCGGTCGATGCGGGCGGCGGCCTCGTTCACCAGCTCGACGCCGGCGTCTCTGCGATCCGTCGCCTCCGCGAGCGTGCGCACGTCGCCCAGGACCTCGCCGAGCGTGTGCGGGTCGAGCGAGATCACATGCGGGCGCGTCTCCAGCGCGTCGGCGATCGCCTTCACGTCGTCGTACGAGACGGCGCACACGGGGCACAGCGCCTGCGTGACGATCAGATCGGGTCGCAGCTCGTGCAACGCCTCGGCGTCGAGCTCGTAGATCGCCTCGCCCTGGTCGGTGCGGGCGCGCACGGCGGCATCGATCTGCCCGGCGGTGAGGTCCTGCGGCAGCGCGTCGCGCGTGACCTTTGGCAGCTCCACCGCCGCAGGCGGATAATCGCACTCGTGGGTGACGGCGACGACCTCGTCGCCGAGTCCCAGCGCGAACAGGATCTCGGTCGCGGACGGGATGAGGCTCACGATCCGCACGGCGACCGCCTCGGGTCGAGCTCGATCATGGGAGGGACGATATGCCACTGCTGAGCGACGAGCAGGTCACGAAGGGCTTGGAGGGCACCGAGTGGCGGCGCGAGGAGGAGGCGATCGTGCGTGACCGGCGCTTCACGGACTTCGGCGCGGCGATCGCCTTCGTCGAGCGCGTAGCCGAGGTCGCGGAGTCGGCGAACCACCACCCCGATATTCTCATCCACGGCTGGAACAAGGTGCGGCTGACGCTCTCGACCCACTCCGAGGGCGGCATCACCGCCGCCGACCTCGCGCTCGCCGAGCAGCTCGACGGCGTCGGGTGACGCCGGGGGCGACTGCTACGGTTCGCCACCAGTCGATGAGCGACGACGACGACCTGTCCCGAAGTAGCGGCCCACACGTCGCCGCGGTGCCATGACCGCGCTGCTGCTCGTCGGCCTGCTGCTGCTGGTCGCGATCAACGGCTTCTTCGTCGCGGCGGAGTTCGCGCTCGTGCGCGCGCGCCGCTCTCGGATCGAGGAGGCCGCCTCGCAGGGCGAGGCCGGCGCGAGAGTCGCGCTCGCCGAGCTGCACGAGATCACCGAGTACCTGTCGGCCTGCCAGCTCGGCATCACGCTCGCCTCGATCGGCATCGGCTTCCTCGGCGAGCCGGCGATCGCGGTGTTGATCGAGCCGATCTTCGGCGGGCTCTCGCACGGCGCCGCCGCCGCGATCTCGATCGCAATCGCCTACCTGATCGTCACGGCGGTCCACATCACCGTCGGCGAGCAGGTGCCGAAGGTGTGGGCGATCCAGCGGGCCGACCGCACGGTGCAGTGGATCGCCCGGCCGCTCCAAATCTTCGCGCGCGTCTTCCATCCGTTCGTCGTGCTGCTCAACCGCGCCTCCAACGGGATCCTGCGGCTGTTGAGGGTGGACCCCAACTTCGGCGAGGAGGCCGGCGGCACACCCGAGGAGCTGAAGCTGCTGATCGCCGAGTCCTACACCGGCGGCAAGCTCGACGCCGGCGAGGCGGGCATGCTCGCCGGCGTGTTCCACCTGCACGAGCAGGAGGCGCGGCAGGTGATGACGCCGATCCCGGCGGTCGTCACCTGCGACGTCTCGGAGAGCGCCGAAGCCGCGCTGAAGCGATGTGTCGCGTCGGGCCACACGCGGCTGGTCGTGACCGAGGACGAGAACACGGATCGCATCAAGGGCCTTGTGCACGCGAACTCGCTCGCTCGCGTGCTTATGGAGAAAGGACCGGAGGCGACGATCGAGGGGCTCGTGCGCGACGCGCCGATCGTCCCGGAGACTAAGCCGCTCGACGACCTGCTCGCTGACCTGCAGCGCCAGCGCAGCTCGCTCGCCGTCGTCGTCGACGAGTACGGCCGCACCGCCGGCGTCGTGACGGTGGAGGACATCATCGAGGAGATCGTCGGGGAGATCGCTGACGAGACCGATCCGACCGCCGGCGGCGTGCGGCGGCTGCCGAACGGCGACTGGTTCGTGCGCGGCCACGTCGCCGTCACGGACCTCGAGGACTACGGGCTGGAACTGCCGGTCGACACGGACGCCTACAACTCGGTCGGCGGCTTCGTCTTCGCGGAGCTCGGCCGCCTGCCGAAGCGCGGCGACACGATCGCCGCCAACGGCTTCTCGATCCGCGTCGAATCGGTGCGCGAGAACCGCATCGAGGCTGTGCGGATCTCCGAGCGGCGGGTGTGACGGGTGTGACGTCGTCCGCAGGTCGCCGCTCGCGGTGACCGGAGGATGAAACGCTTCTCAATCCTCACCAGAACGCACCAAAGCTCACGACGCGCTACGTTGCCCCGCAGATCGCTGGCCCAGCCGGCGGTTGGAGGAGGAGAGGCAGTGGTGGACTGGTGGGTCCGCCTCGCAACGAGACCGGCCCGCTTTCGCGGGCCGGTCTCGTGCTTCTGGGAGGAGGTGCTGCTGTGAGGTACGTCGCACTGGGGACTATGCCCACGCGCCATGAAGCGACCTTAAGCAGTCACTGAGAGTCCTCTCACAGAGCCGTCGCAGTGACCCTAGGAATAGTCGAGCAGGCCCTTGCCGGTCTTCTTGCCGAGGTGGCCCGCGGCGACGAGCTGCTCGACCGTCTGCGGCACCGGCGACTCGATGGCCTCGCCGATCGCCTTGGAGACGTCGAGGCCGACATAGTCGAGCAGCGCGAGCGGTCCCATCGGATGTCCCGCGCCGAGGCGCATGCAGGTGTCGATCGACTCCGGCGGCAGGCCGGTCTGCTCCATCAGCTCGACGGCGCTGAAGAGGTACGGGAACAGCAGGCGGTTGACGACGAAGCCCGCGACGTCCGGCACCTCTACGGCCGTCTTGCCGAGCGCGGCGCACAGCGCGCGAGCGCGCTCGCGCACGGGCTCGACGGCCTCCGGCGCGTACGCCAGCTCGACGAGCGCCATCTTGGGCACCGGGTTGAAGACGTGCAGGCCGACGAAGCGGTCGGGACGGCCGGACGCCTGGGCCAACTGCTCGACCGACAGCGAGGACGTCGTCGTCGCGAGCACCGCGTCCTCCGACGAGACGCGACCCAGCTCGGCGAGCACGCCGCCCTTGACCTCGTAGTCCTCGGCGGTCGCCTCGACGAGGAACGTCGCCGGCGCCAGCGCGTCGATGTCAGATACGACCGTGACGCGGTCCGCGATCGGCTCCTCGCTCAGCTTGCCGCACCATTTGGCGACCGCACCGCGCGCGCGCTCAGCCGAGCTGTCCGAGCGCGCCCACAACAGCACTTCGCCGTGCTGCGCCGCGGTGGCGGCCAAGCCGCATGCGATTGCGCCCGACCCAGCGATTCCCAGCCGTTCCGACACCGAATGCTCCTTGAGTTGACTCGTCAGTCAACCGAACACTACGGGATCGACCGCCGACGGCAGCTCCACCACGGCGCGCGCTCCGCGGCAGCTGCGAACGCGCCACGGGTGCACATCTCGGTCCACGCGGACGACCTGCTCCTCGCCGTCGAGCCACACGAGGTCGACCGCGAAGCGCATGCCGAATGTGTGGATCGAGCGCGTGCGCGGCAGCAGCAGTCCGGTGGCGGGTGGCAGCGCGCGCAGCCCGGCGAGCCCGAGCAGTCGGGCGAGCGGGTCGCGGGCGCAGCGGACGTCGCAGCCCGTGAGCTGCGACAGCCCAAGGTTGGCGGACGGGAGGCGGCGCAGGCGACGCGGCGGCGGCACGCCGGCCGGAGGCCGGCGGCGCCGGCGATTCGCCCCGGCGTCAGTCGTCCCAGCGAAAGCCGGTCGCCGACGGGCGCGGCGCGAGCGGACTGCTCGGCAGGCCGGCGGGCGGCTCGGACAGGTTGTAGCCGCTCGGCGCGAGGTCGTTCGGCGTGTCCGCGTGGAAGATCGAGGCGAGCAGCTGCGCCTGCCCGCGGCCGGGTCCAAGCTCGAACTGTCCGCCGCCGTACGCCCCGATGCCGTGCTCGGCGCAGTAGTCGTAGCCGGCGCACAGGCGCTGCAGGCCGCCGAAGCGCGACGGCTTGATGTTGACCATCTTCGGCGCGAACGGCAGCGCCTCGATGTCGGCGACCGCATGGATTGGCGCGTCCCACGTGACCCGGTCGAGGTGCGGAGCCAGCACCTCGTCGATCCCGGGAGCGCTGAGGTCCGGATCCTCCAGCCATGCGTCCGGGAAGCCCTCGGCGACGCGACGATAGAGGTCCGGGTCGGCCGGGTTGTCGACGACGGTACCTCTGTAGAGGCCCTTGAAGTCAGCCGAGTCGACCGCGCCGGTCGTGACGAGCGCGGCGATCAGCTCGTCGTCCCACGCGGGCGTCGGGTCGAGCTTGAAGCGCAGCGTCGGGTAGGTCTCGAGCAGCCGCTCCAGCTCGGCGATCGAGGCGGTGCCGTCGCCGTCCTCGGGCAGGCGCCGGGAGTTGACGAACACCACGGGCTGCGGTGTGCGGCCGAGCACGTCGTGGAGCGGTCGTCCGGCCTGGCGCAGCGCGAGGTCGAGCGCGGCCGACTGGAACGTCCAGCGCCGGTAGAGACGCGAGACCTCGCCGCGGACCGGCTCGACGGGAAACAGGTCGAGCGCGTCCAGGCGCTCGCAGAAGTCACCGAGCGTCGTCTCGCCCGCGAGGTCGAGATACGAGCCGGCGGCCTGCAGGTGATCCTGATCCTCACCGTCGTAGACGACGTCCTCGCCGATGCCTTCCTCGCCGCCGCCGTGCAGGTGGACGACCGTCGTCTGGCGGCGGAAGCCGCTGGAGACGTCGCGCTCGAGCCCCGCGAGGGCATAGGACTCGACGACGAGCGGCAGGTCGGCGAGCAGGTCGTAGGTCCCCATCGCCGCTCAGCCTAGCGTCCGTCGCGGCGCGGCTCCGGTCGCCACCGGCCGCGGGTGCCGCGCCTACGCCCCGGCCGCGGACGGCGGCTCCCCGCCGCCGCCCCGCTCGAGCCGCGCGACGAGCTCCTCGAGCTTCAGCTCCTCGAGCCCTCTGCCGACCGCCTCCAGCTCGCCGGCGCACCACTCGACGAGCCGGCGCCCCTCGGCGACGAGCTCGAGCGTCTCGCGCAGGCCCGCCTCGCCCGAGTCGAGCCGGCGCACGATCTCCTCGATGCGGGCGCTGGCGGCCTCGTAGCTGGCGGGCTCGGGCGCCGGACCGTCGGTGCTCGTCGTCATCGATCCGCATCCTTGACGGTGGCCCGGACGCGTCCATCGGCGAAGCGCAGCTCGACGGCGCCGGCCGCGCGAGCCTGAGGAGCCGACGTGACGAGCTGCCCCGTCACGTCCTCCACCAGCGCATACCCGCGTGCGAGCGTGCGCTCCGGGTCGTGTGCGGCGAGCGCCAGCAGCAGCCGGTCGAGCTCGCCGCGCCGGCGGGCATGGTCGACGGCCGCGGCGTCCGCCTTGCGCCCCAGCACGAGCAGGCGCGTCGCGCTCACGTCGCGCTCCCGGGCAAGGCCGCGTCGCGCGCTCGCGCGCAGCTCGCGCAGCAGCTGGTGCAGCTGACGGCGGTGGCGGGCCACATGCTCGGCCGGGGCTCGCGCGAGCGCCGCGAGCGCGCGCGCCCGCGTGAGGACTGCGCGGCGGCCGTGCTGGTCCAGCCGGCGCGCCTCGCGCAGCAGGGTCGCGCGCGCCTCGCTGACGTCGAGCCGCACCGCCGCCTCGGCGGCGTGCGTCGGGGTCGAGCACGAGACGGCGGCGACGTCGTCGATCAGCGTGCGGTCGGTGTGATGGCCGACTGAGGCGATCACCGGCACGCGCAGCAGCGCGACCGTGCGGCAGAGCGCCTCGTCGCAGAAGGCGAACAGGTCCGCCAGCGAGCCGCCGCCGCGCGCGACGACGATCGTCTCGACCTCCTCGATCGCCGCCAGATCGCGCAGCGCCTGAGCGACCGCCGGTGCCGCGTGACGATCCTGCACAGGCGCGAACGCCCAGATCAGGCGACCGCCCCAGCCGCGGCGGCGCAGGCCGGCGAGCACGTCGTCGCGTGCCTTGCCCCCCTCGCCGGTCACGACGCCGATCGTGCGCGGCAGGAGCGGGCGCGGCAGGTGCCGCTGCGGCTCCAGCAGCCCCTCCTGGGCAAACTGCCGCCGCAAGCGCTCGACCTGCGCGAGCAGGTCACCCTCGCCGGCGACCCGCAGGTCGCTCGCGCGGAACGAGAACGAGGGAGAGGAGGTCGCGCTGCCCGGGTAGTAGTCACAGCCGCCGGCGATCACGACCTGCGCGCCGTCGGCGGGGTCGATGCCGAGTCTGTCGAAGTCGCTGCGCCACATCGAGCAGGGCAGCGCGCCGCGGCCGTCGCGCAGCTCGAAGTACACCGATGCTCTGCTCATGCGCAGGTTCCACAGCTCGCCGAAGATCTGGACGTGCGCGAACGCGCGCAGCTGCTCGCGCAGCTTGTCGGCGTAGGCGCCGACGGGGAACGGGCCGGGGAGCGCACTGCCCGGGATCCCGGCCGGCACGCCGCGTGCTGCGTCCGTCTGACTCATCCCCGCCGAGCGTAGCCGGCAGCGGCGACGACGCCCGTTCAGGCTGCGTCGTCGGCGACGCTGGCGAGCGTCGCCATGTCCGTCTGCTCGCCCCGCACCTCGCCGGCAAGTGCGAGCGCGTCGAGCCGCGCGATCTCGCGCTCGCCCTCGACGCGTGCCTGATGGTCGGCCGGCAGGTCGCGGACCAGCCGCCGGATGCGCTCGCGCAGCTGCAGCGCGAAGTGGGGGGTGGAGGCGCCCATCAGCTGGCGCACGTCCTCGACGGTGACGTCGTGGCCGGGACTCAGGCGCTTGGGATGCTCGGCTTGGCTCATCTGGGGGCGGTCGTGTCGGTCTGGATCGGGGCGATCTCGAGCAGGCTGTCGATGCGCGACTGCACGGGGAGCGAGATCGCGGACTCGTCGCCGATCAGCCAGGCGCGATTGTAGACGCCTCGAGCCGGGTCGCGCGTGTAGCCCGGCTGGATGTCGAGCAGGAACTGGCCGACCGGCAGCGGCAGCGTGTCCGCGTCCTCGATCAGCAGCAGCGGGCCGTACGTGCCGCTCGCCGACAGCGGCGCCGCCGCGGCCGCGTCGAGCGTGCGGTGCGCGTTGGCGAACACGAGCCCGTGGCCGGGATCGTCGATGCCCCAGCCGTCCAGCCCGTCGCGCAGGCGCGCGAACGCGATCGCCGACCGCACCGGGTCGGGTGCCGAGATGCGCGTGACCGTGCCGATCGCTCTCAGGGCCGCCTCCACTCTGGCGTCCACGACGCTCGGCGGTGCGAGCAGATAGATGCGCGGTCTGCGATGCGCCTGCAGCGCAGCGAAGGTCGGCCCGGGGATCGTCGTCCTGTGGACGAACAGCAGCGGGTTGCCCGTCTTCGCCGCCCAGCCGGCGGCCGGCATCGCGAACGCGGGCTCGTCGGCCGAGGCCAGGACGACCGCGCGGCTCGCATGGCCGACGGCTGCGCTCTGGAGCCGGTCGATCGCAGCCGCGAGCGCGCTCGGGTCGTCGCCTGCGATCGTGGTGGAGCGATACCCGCCGGGCGCCGGCGCGTCGCCCACGCGCACGACCTGCGCGCCCCCCAGCTCCGAGGCGCCCGTCGGCGAGAGCGCCTCCAGCGCGTCGGCGCTCGCGCTAGGCAGGTCGCTGCCGTCGGAGAGCAGCAACGGGGCGCGCAGCGGGTTGCTCATCAGCACGGCGGCGGCGAGGCCGGCCTGCCAGATGCGCTGGTCGGCCAGCACCACGGCGCGCGGACGGGATGCCGTCCCGCCCGCCCCGCCGCCCGGGTAGACCGCGCGCGCGACCGCCGCCGCGTCGGCGACCGGATCGGCGCCGCCCACACGCGTCGTGTTCTTCGTCGCGAAGGCGGGGAAGCCGAGCTGTTGCGGCGCGTTCGGCTCGCTGCCGGCGCGGCCGATCCGCGGGCTGTCGAGCCGCTGCGGCTCGCTGCCGCAACCGGACGCCAGCGCGGCGAGCGCCAGCAGCAGCATGCCTGCGAGGCCGAGGCGGCGCGGCATCCGCTCAGCGCAGAGCGGCGACGATCCGCACGGACGTGCGATCGCCGTCGCGCTTCGTGCCGATCGCCAGCGAGCGGTACGCGTCCACGTACGGGAGCACCGAGGAGAGGTCGGCGACCTCGAGCTGGTCGAGCGATCTCAGCAACCCTGCAAGCGGCGGGACGATCAGCACGAACGAGGGCGTGTAGCCGTCGCCGAGCGTGTCGATCGCCGCCTTGCCGTCGCTGCTGTCGTCGAAGCGCTGCTGCGGGTCGAGCAGATCCTGCGCGGACGAGGCCGCGTAGCCGGCCGCGAGTCTGTCGCCCTTCGCAAGCACGACGATCGGCTGCGGCGACTGCGGGATCTGCACCTGGAAGCCGCGTGCGCCCGAGACCACGAGCGGGCGGACCGGAACCCCGAGCCCGGCGCCAACGATCGCCTGGATGCGCGTGAGCAGCCGCTGCGCCGCGGCCGCGTCGGTCATCTGAAGCAGCGCGCCGCCGCCGATGTCGAGCGGAGACTCGCCGCGCGCGAACACGCCGAGGCCGCCGAGCGGCTCGAGCAGATCCTGGTCGAGGTCGAGCCCGACGCTCTGCTGCACCTGCGCCGCCGCCTGGTCGTGCAGGCCTGCTCCCGCGAGCGCGTTTCTGATGATCGGTCCGAGCGGTGGCGTGGCGAGCGCGAGCCAGCTATCGCCCGGCAGCTGGCCGACCGTCACCTTGGCATCCGAGTCGCTTTCGAGCGCCTCGGTCACCTGTGCGCCTCCGGTCGCCTCGATCGCGATCTCGTCGGCCGTCGCGGTGAGGCTGGCGGTCACGGGATCGCCGTCGGCGAATCTCTCCAGCGCCTTGCGCGCGTTGGCCGGCGCGTCCTCGAGGCCGCCGGCGGCGGCCAGGATCGCCTTTGGATCGGCGTAGACGAACGCGAGCGCATCCTCCGGAACGTCGCTGACCGCGTCGGAGTAGCGCGAGGCGTCCGCCAGGCTCGACCCCTTTGAGGCGTCGATCGCGGCTCTCAGGCCGGCGAGCGTGCCGGCGACGTAGAAGTCGCCGACGGGCGCGTCGTACGTCTCGTCGCTTCTGTCCTTGTCGTAGCTGACGCCGCGATACGAGCCGGCGGATCTCTGCTCACCCTTGCTGCGCTGGCGAGCGAGGGCGTCGTCGAGCTTGCCACGGTCGGCGATCGCAACCGCCAGCGCCCAGTCGGGATCGGTCGATCTGTCGCTGGGCATCAGGAGGAAGGCGCCGATCGTCTGACCGAGCCACGGCTCGACGTCGTGCGAGAAGTTCGTGCTGCCGGTGGCGCTCTCGTCCAGCACCCTCGTCAGCTCGGCGCCGGGATCGTCGACGAGCAGGACCTTTCTCGCCGCCGCGACCACGCC
>JBJMLB010000102.1:0-16886 GCA_045805465.1 Conexibacter sp.
AAGTCGATCGCCTCGTCGTGGCCGACCTCGGCCTTCGTCGAGGGCGTATAGAGCGGCTGCGCGAACTGCTCGGACTCCTGCAGGCCCGGCGGCAGCTCGATGCCCGAGACGACGCCGGTCGCCTTGTAGTCCTTCCAACCCGAGCCGGTGATGTAGCCGCGCACGACGCACTCGACCGGCAGCATCGACAGCTTTCTGACGACGAGCGCGCGACCGCGCACCTCGTCCGGGACGCCGTCGGTGGCCGAGAGGAAGTGGTTCGGGACGATCTCGCCAAGGCGCTCGAACCAGAAGACCGACAGGCCCGTCAGCACCTTGCCCTTGTCGGGGATCGGCGTCGGGTGGATCGCGTCGTACGTCGAGATCCGGTCGGTCGCGACGAGCAGCAGACGGTCCCCGAGGTCGTACAGCTCGCGGACCTTGCCAGAGGCGATGAGGGGCAGGTCGGCAAGGGCGCTCACGTGGCGCGATGCTAGCAGCGGATCAGGCGCGAAGCCGGCTCGCCTGGAGAGCCCCGCGGCGCATTCCCGACGGCTCTCAGCGCTTGATCCGGAACGACAGCCGCTTGGGCGCCGAGGCGTTGCCGGCGGCGTCGGTGGCAACGAGCGTCGCGCGATGACGCCCGGGACGCAGAGAGCGCCTGCCGAGGCGGCCGGTGAACGTGCGGTTGCCGGACTGCGCTGCGGCATCGATCGCGATGAGGCCGACGACGACGTAGCGCGTACAGCGTCTGGCGCTCCTGTTGCGCCGCGTCGGGGCCACGCAGCGCGCGCCGGCTCGCCTGCCGGCGGCCGCGCGTGCGACCGTGACGACGATCTGCGCGCGCTCGGAGAGTCTCCAGGACAGCCGCGCGCCGCCGGTCCGCGTGCCCTTGCGACGGACTCTGAACGCTGTCGGCTGCAGGGACACCGAATGGAAGACGGGTGCGACCTTGTCGCCGCTGCCATTGCCGCTGCCGCCGCCGCGCGTCGTCGTGGTCGTGAAGGTCGCGTCGGCGCCGACGGTCGTGCCGTCGCTCGTCACCGCCACCACGCGGTAGTGATAGGTCGTGCCGGGCTGGAGGTTCGCGGCCGCCGCGGCGACGGCCGATGCGGCGAGGCCGACCGGGACCGACGCGCCGGGCGTCACGGCGCCGTAGGCCGTCGACGTCCCGTACTCGAAGTGGACCGTCGCAGCGGGGCCGTTCGGGTTGACGGTTGCGTACAGCGTCGCGGCCGTGCCGCCGATGCCGTCGGCGGCACCGGTCGTCGCCCCGGGTGCGGCTCGCTCGTACGCACCGACGTCGCACGCGCTCCCGCGCGGGCGCGACACCCCGCGCTGGTCGGTCGCCGGACACGCGGCGCCCGCGGGCACGGCGTCGAGGCCGATGGCGTTGCCGAGCGGGCGGGTCCATGTCGGCCCACCGAAGTCGCCGGCGGCCACGAGCCCCGGGTTGGCGACGAGCGTCGCGGGGCAGGTCGCGGTCTCGCCCGGCCGCGGGAACTCGAGGCTGAAGCTGCCGCTGGCCAGCGGACCGTCGCACGCCTTCGGGCCACTGGCGACGATGAGCGTCGCGGTCAGCGAGCTGCTGTTGCCCGCTTGGAACGCGCCGACTCCCGGCGCTCCTGCGGACCCCGGCGAAGCCGCTCCGCCGAGCCCTCCGGACGTGGCGGTGCCGCCCGCTGCCGGACCGGGTGTCGCCAGCCGGGCCGCCGTGACGCTGCGGGCCGAGACCGAGCCGCCGGCTGATATGCCGGCGACGCGGGCGGCGCCACCTCTGCCGCCGGTGGCGCTGCCGCCACTGCCCACGTTGGTCACGGGCTCTCCAGTACCGCCCGCACCACCCGTCGCGTTGCCGCCACGGGCACCGCCGCCGAACGTGGAGCCGTCGATCGTGGTGTTCAGCAGGTTCACCGTACCTGCGTTGAGCGCCCCGAACCCGCCGGGGTAACCGATACCGCCGGTGGCGGCGCCGCCGGCCCCGCCCTGCGCCTCGGCGCTGGTGTCCGTCGCGTTGCCGCCCCTGCCGCCGACCGCGTCGCCACCGCGACCGCCGAGGCCACCGAAGGTGTCGGCGATCAAGGAGGCCTCGACCGTGAGCGTGCTGGCCGCGCGCACGGCACCCCCGTTGCCGGCGACGTCGCCGTGGCCACCAGCCGCTGAGCCCCCAGTGCCGCCGGTCGCGCCTGGCGCCGGCGCGTTGCCACCCGCTCCGCCTGTGCCGGTGCCGCCTGCGCCCCCCGCGCCGGCGAAGTTGAGCCGCAGCATCGAGCTCTTGATCACCACGTTGGTGTCCTCGGCGTTGACGGCGCCGCCGCTCGCCCCGAAGCCGCCGGCACCCCCGAACGCGCCGCCCCCGCCCCCACCGGTCCCGGAGGCGCTGCCGGCAACGCCGCCGGCAGCACCGGTCGCGGCGCCGCCGGCGCCGCCCGTGCCGGAGCCATTCGAGAGGAACGTGCTGCGCTCGATCGTGGCCGAGAATGCGGTGTTGATTGCGCCGCCTGCGCCGCCTGCGCCGCCCGCGCCGCCGAACGCCGAGCCGCCGTCCCCACCGTTGGCGTTCGTGCTGCTCGCGTTCCCGGCGACGCCGCCGAAGGCGGCCCCGCCAGCCCCGCCGTTGCCCGCCGCGTTGTTGGAGAACGTGCTGTCGCGCACGACGAGCAGCCCGAGCGTGGAGATCGCGCCGCCCTTGCCGCCGGCACCACCGGCGCCAGCTGAGCCCCCGCCGGCGCTGGTGGTGCCTGCACCGCCGTTGCCGCCCTGCGCCTGCCCGCCGGCGCCACCGTCGCCGGCGGTGTTGTTCTCGAAGACGCACCCGAGCACGGTCAACGTTCCGCTGGTGACGTTGACGATCGCGCCGCCGTCGCCGGCGGCTCTTCCGGCCTGCGCCACCACATTCCCCCCGTTCTGCCCTGCGCCGCCGTTAGTGCCGTTGACTGCCGGGGCCGACGTGCCGTCCGGCGCATGCCCGTTGCGGAACGTGATGCCTTCGACGGTGACCGATGGCGGCAGGAGGTTGCCGATCGTCAGGATCCGCGTGCCCTGGGCCCGGATCACGGTCGCGGTCCCCGCGCCGCGCAGGGTCACGTCGGCGAGCACCCCGAGCGAGCCCGACGCGGGGCCGAGCGTGAAGGTCCCGGCCGGAAGCTCGATGACGTCGGCGCCCGCGCCCGCGGCGCACCCGCCCGACGCAGCGTCGACATTGGCTGCCTGCACGGCCTCGCGCAGCGAGCACGTGCCGTCCGCGGCCACGACGTCGTCGGTGGTGCCGACGCTGATGGTCGCGGCCGATGAGGCGGCCGGGGCGGCCATCGCCGCCATCACAGCCGCGGCAATGCACGAGGAGAAGCGGCTCACGGGGTCTCACCCTTGCCGGTCCGGGGGCACATGTCAACGAGCTGACGTGCCCTCAGCGCGCAGGAGACGCCGCCGCGAGGCGAAACAGCTCCGCCAGCCGCGCGCGAGCGAAGGCCCATTGTTTCGCGGCGCTGCGGTTGCCGGGGTGGATGATCGGCAGCAGCGCGAGCCCGCGCACCGTGCCGAGCGTCATCTGGATCAGCGGGTCGCGCGAGCGATCCTCCTGGCCGTCCGCGAGCATCTCCCGGCAGCACAGCAGCGTGCCCTGAGAGAGGCGCGCCTCCACGGGCGCGAGCTGGGCGCGCAGCTCCTCATCGGTGCGGGCGGCGGCGGCAAGGTCGATCGAGGCTTGGAACAGCGGCCCGGTGAACCAGCCCCAGATCGCGTCGAGTGCCTGCTCCACGCGGGCGTCACCCGCAGGCAGCGAGGCGACCTCGCCGCGGATGCCCTGGAGCCGGCGCATCGCGAGCTCCTCGAGCGCCGCGGCGACGAGCTCGGGGCGCGTGCCGAAGTGGTGCTGATGCGCGCCGCGCGAGACGCCCGCGCGCTCGCAGACGCGCCCGGTCGTCGTTCCCTCGTAGCCATGCTCGACGAGACAGGCGAGCGCGGCGTCGAGCAGTGCGGCTCGCGTGGCGGCGCGGCGCTGCTCCTGCGTGCGTCGCGCGCGCGTCTCGGTGGTGCTCATCCCGCGCGAACGATACATACATTCACGATTGCATGTTAGTCTCGCTCCCAAGCACGTCATCCGATGAGGAGAGAAGACCGTGGGAGCGACAGACGCGTTGATCTTCGACGCCATCCGCACACCTCGTGGCAAGGGCAAGAGCAACGGCTCCCTGCACACGACGAAGCCGGTCGACCTCGTGGTCGGCCTGATGCACGAGATGCTGATCCGCAATGAGCAGCTCGATCCCAAGCGGGTCGACGACGTGGTGCTCGGCTGCGTCACGCCGATCGGCGACCAGGGCATGGACATCGCCAAGACCGCGGCGATCAAGGCCGGCCTCCCCGACACCGTGGCCGGCGTGCAGCTCAACCGCTTCTGCGCCTCGGGGCTGGAGGCCGTCAACGTCGCTGCGCAGAAGGTCGCCTCCGGCTGGGAGGACCTCGTCTTCGCCGGCGGCGTCGAGTCGATGTCGCGCGTGCCGATGGGCTCCGACGGCGGCGCGTGGGCGCTCGACCCCGAGACGAACTACGACACGTCGTTCGTCCCGCAGGGCGTCAGCGCAGATCTCATCGCGACGATCGAGGGCTTCGACCGCGAGACCGTCGACGGGTACGCCGCTCGCTCGCAGGAGCGCGCCGCGGCCGCCCAGGCGGCGGGCAAGTTCGACAACTCGGTCGTTCCCGTCAAGGACGTCAACGACCACGTCGTGCTCGACAAGGACGAGTTCATCCGCGCCGGCACGACCGTCGAGACGCTCGGCGGGTTGAAGCCGTCCTTCCAGGTGATGGGCGAGATGGGCGGCTTCGACGCCGTCGCGCTGCAGAAGTACCACTGGATCGAGAAGATCGAGCACGTCCACACGCCGGGCAACTCGTCCGGGATCGTGGATGGCGCCGCGCTCGTGGCGATCGGCAACGAGCAGACGGGCAAGGAGCTGGGCCTCAAGGCGAAGGGCCGGATCCTCGCGACCGCACTCTCCGGCGCCGACCCGACGATCATGCTCACCGGCCCCGCGCCCGCCTCCAAGAAGGCGTTGGCGAAGGCCGGCCTGACGGTCGACGACCTCGACCTCGTCGAGATCAACGAGGCGTTCGCCGCGGTGGTCCTCCGTTTCGTCAAGGACATGGGCCTCGACATGGAGAAGGTCAACGTCAACGGCGGCGCGATCGCGATGGGCCATCCGCTCGGCGCGACCGGCGCGATGATCCTCGGCACGATCGTCGACGAGCTGCACCGCACCGGCGGCAGATACGGCCTTTGCACGCTCTGCGTCGGCGGCGGCATGGGCATCGCGACCGTCGTGGAGGCGATCTAGATGGCTGAGAGCACCACGATCCGTTGGGAGAAGGGCGACGACAAGATCGTCATCCTCACCCTCGACGACCCGAACCAGGGCGCGAACACGATGAACCGCGCCTACGCCGAGTCGATGGCGGCGACCGTCGAGCGGCTCGAGGCCGAGAAGGACGACATCGCCGGCGTGATCATCACGTCCGCGAAGAAGACCTTCTTCGCCGGCGGCGACCTCAACGACCTGAGAGCCGTCACGCCCGCACAGGCGCAGGAGCTGGCCGCGGGCCTGAAGCTCGGCAAGGGCCAGCTGCGCCGTCTGGAGACGCTCGGCAAGCCGGTCGTCGCCGCTTTGAACGGCACGGCGCTCGGCGGCGGGCTGGAGATCGCCCTCGCCACGCACCACCGCATCAGCGTGGACGATCCGAAGATCGTCTTCGGCTTCCCGGAGGTGCAGCTCGGGCTGCTCCCCGGCGCTGGTGGCGTCGTGCGCACGGTGCGCATGCTCGGCATCGTGCAGGCGCTGATGGGCCTGCTGATGCAGGGCCAGAGAGTGCGTCCGGGCAAGGCGAAGGAGCTCGGCATCGTCGACGAGCTCGTCGCCACGAGAGAGGGCCTGATCCCCGCCGCAAAGGAGTGGATCAAGGCCAACCCCGAGGCGCAGCAGCCGTGGGATGCCGACAAGAAGTACAAGATCCCCGGCGGTACGCCCTCCACGCCCGCACTCGCGATGAACCTGCCGGCGTTCCCGTCGAACCTGCGCAAGCAGATCAAGGGCGCGAACTACCCCGCGCCGCACCACATCATGGCCGCGGCGGTCGAGGGATCGCAGGTCGACTTCGACAGCGCGATCGAGATCGAGGGGCGCTACTTCATCGACCTCGCGACCGGCCAGGTCTCGAAGAACATGATCCAGGCGTTCTTTTTCGACCTGCAGGCCGTCAACGGCCCGCGCGGTCGCTCGGATGACGTCGAGACGTTCCGCTCGAAGAAGGTCGTCGTGCTCGGCGCCGGCATGATGGGCGCCGCGATCGCGTACGTGTGCGCGAAGGCCGGCATCGAGGTCGTCCTCAAGGACGTCTCGCAGGAGGCGGCCGATCGCGGCAAGGGCTACTCGGCGAGACTCGTCGAGAAGGGCGTCTCGCGCGGCAAGACGACGCAGGAGAAGGGCGACGCCCTGCTCGCGCTCATCACCGCGACCGACGACCCGTCGAAGGCCGCGGGCGCCAACCTCGTGATCGAGGCGGTCTTCGAGGACCCGGCCGTGAAGGCGAAGGTCTTCGGCGAGATCGAGCCGTATCTCGCCGAGGGCGCACTGCTGGGCTCGAACACCTCGACGCTCCCGATCACCGGGCTCGCCACCGGAGTTTCCCGGCCGGCCGACTTCATCGGGCTGCACTTCTTCAGCCCGGTGGACAAGATGCCGCTGCTGGAGATCATCAAGGGCGAGCAGACCTCTGATGAGACGCTGTGGCGCGCGCTCGACGTCGCCCAGCAGATCAAGAAGACGCCGATCGTCGTCAACGACTCGCGCGGCTTCTTCACCTCGCGCGTGATCGGCACGTTCATCAACGAGGGCATCTCGATGCTGACCGAGGGGATCCCCGCGGCGACGATCGAGCAGGCCTCCTCGCAGGCCGGCTATCCGGCGCCGGTGCTGCAGCTGAGCGACGAGCTGAACCTCAAGCTCATGCGCAAGATCCGCGACGCCGCGAAGGCGGCGGCGGAGACGGGCACCGGCTGGGACGGGCATCCGTCCGAGCGGGTGATCGACGCCATGCTCGACGAGCACGACCGGCCCGGGAAGCTCGAGGGCCGCGGCTTCTACGAGTACGCCGACGGCAGACGTACGGGCCTGTGGTCCGGCCTGCGCGAGGCGTTCCCGCAGGTGGACGATCCGTCGCAGATCTCGTTGAGAGACCTCGAGGAGCGGATGATGTTCGCCGAGGCGCTCGAGACGGTGAAGTGCATCGACGAGGGCGTGATCGAGTCCGTCGCCGATGCCAACATCGGCTCGATCTTCGGCATCGGCTTCCCCGCCTGGACCGGCGGGGTGTGCCAGTACATCAACCAGTACGGCGACCCGACGCGCAACGGCGACGCCGGCGGCCCGGCCGCGTTCGTCGCGCGGGCGCGCGAGCTGGCGGCTCAGTATGGGCCGCGGTTCGAGCCGCCGGCCTCGCTGGTGGAGCGGGCTGAGCGGAACGAGCCGTACCTCGACGGCGCGGCCGTCCCGGCCTAACCGCGCGGAGTTCAGGTTCTCGCGTCAGGTCGCGAGGATCGACAGGGCTTGTATTGGACGACCCCGCCTTAGCCAGGCGGGGTCGTCTGTGCGTCGTCGACCGCTCCGCCGTTGCGCTACATACGGTTATGGGCGCCAGCCGGTGGGCACCACCTTGGTACCTGCACGGAGCGGACAAATGATCGATAGCGTTCTCGCACCTTCATGGATCTCGGCCTACTACTCGAACTCGAAGGTGCGTGGACGTTGCTCATCGGGATGGTGTTCGGGATGATCGCCGTCTTTCGAGAGCCGGACATCCCGTCAATGACCAGACGGCTGGCTGCCGGTGGAGCATGGGCACCGTTCATCGCTGGCTTTTTTGCGATTCCGAGCTACCTTCTCATCCATACATGAGCACCTTGTCCGGACCCCAACACCCCACATGGCGAGACACCTTCTATGGCTTCTGGGAGGCAGTCTGTCTGCGCGGCCTGGTGCTGCTCTGGGTTTGCGCGATGCTTGCGACGACATTGCTCGTCCTGACCGATCCGCCCGGGATCGTCTCTGGCCTTGTAATGGGCGGCATCGCCGTCCTAGCGTTCGCGGTGGTTCCGAACTGGTCGCTGCTGGCACGCGAAAGCTGGATGTTGCGACGCTTTCTTCGGCCGTACGAGGGCCTTGAGCGGTACTACGTTCGCCACGAAGGCGAGCTCCGGCCGATGGGCGACATCTCCAAGGATGTCGGCGACTATCTGGAAAAGAACTCCAGCGACTTCCAGCAGTTCGTGAAGCAGCGGCGGACGAGCACCGCCAGGCCCTCCAAGAGCTAGTACGGGATCATCTGCACCAGTGTCGGGCTTGCTGTCGCCCGCGCTGCGACGGTCTGCTTCAGGCGATCTCGTCCAGCCGCGTGAAGATCGCGTCGGCGTGGCGGATGTACACGCTGTAGTCGAACAGCACGTCGAGATCCAGGCCCGCCGAGACCACCGCGGGCTCCGAGGCGAGCAGCGAGCGCAGCGGCGTGCGCGTGTCCCACGCCTCCTGCGCCGTGCGCTGCACGATCCGATACGCGTCGTCCCGCACCATCCCCGCCTGCTCGATCAGCGCCAGCAGCACGCGCTGGGAGAACAGCGCGCCACAGGTGATCTCCAGGTTCTCGGCCATGCGCGCTCTGTGGACGACCATCCCCTCGACCAAGGCAACACTGCGCGCCTGCAGATAGTCGATCAGGATCGTCGAGTCGGGCAGGATCACGCGCTCGACGGAGCTGTGCGAGATGTCGCGCTCGTGCCACAGTGCGACGTCCTCGACGGCGGCCTGCGCGTTGCCGCGCAGCACGCGCGCGAGCCCGGAGATCTGCTCGGACTTGATCGGATTTCTCTTGTGCGGCATTGCCGAGGAGCCCTTCTGCCCTCTGCGGAACGGCTCCTCCGCCTCGCGCACCTCCGTGCGCTGCAGGTGGCGCAGCTCGGTCGCGAAGCGCTCCAGGCCCGCCCCGGCCAAGGCGATCGCCTGCAGCAGTTCGGCGTGGCGGTCGCGCGCGACGACCTGCGTGGAGACCGGCTCGCGCTCCAAGCCCAGCGACGCGAGCACCCGCTCCTCGAACTCCGGCGAGGTCGCCGAGTACGTCCCGACGGCGCCGGAGATCGCGCCGACCGACGCCTGCCCGAACGCGCGCTCCAGGCGCACGGCGTTGCGGTGCGCCTCGAACGCGAAGCCGGCGAGCTTGATCCCGAACGAGGTCGGCTCCGCGTGCACGCCGTGGGTCCGCCCGACGCACAGGGTCGAGCGGTGCTCGCGGGCGCGCGCGGCGAACGCCTCCACCAGCGCGTACGCCCCCGGCACGACGATCTCGCCTGCACGCTTGAGCTGCAGTGCCAGCGCCGTGTCGAGCACGTCAGACGACGTCAGCCCATAGTGGATCCAGCGCCCCGCGGGACCGGCCGACGCCGACAGCACGTCGACGAACGCCGCCACGTCGTGGTCGGTCGTCCGCTCGCGCTCGTTCACCGCCTCAACGGTGAACGTCGCAGCGCGGATCGCATCGAGATCGGAGGCCGTCGGCCCCTCCATCGCCTCGCATGCGGCGACCTCCACGTCGCGCCACGCGGACATGCGCGCCTCGTCGGTCCACAGGGCGGCGAGCTCGGGTCGGCTGTAGCGGCGGATCATGCGCCGCTCATTATCGACGGCGGACCGGCGCAGTGCGGCGCGGCCGGCGCGGGTTCGGCGATACTCGGACGATGGGTGGGGGGACCCAGACGCTTGCGCTGCCGCCGGGACCGGCTTCGCCGGGGACATGGCAGCTGCTGCGCTGCCAGGCCGACTTCGCGGGCTACCTCGACGCGTGCATCCGCCGGCACGGCCCGCTCTTCACGCTGCGGATGCCGCCCTTCGACGCGTTCGTCGCGGCCACCGAACCGGACGACGTCGAGACGATCCTGCTTGACACGAGAACGCGCTTCGAGGAGGGCGCCGCGAGCGCGATCCTCGAGCCGCTCGTCGGACGCGCCTCGCTGATCCTCAGCTCGGGCGACATGCACATGCGCCAGCGCAAGACGCTGCTGCCCGCCTTCCACGGCAGCCTCGCCGAGCGCTGGGAACAGCCGATCGCCGAGATCACCGAGCGTCACCTCTCCCGGTTGCCGCTGGAGACGCCGATCGCGCTGCGCGAGCCGGTGCGTGAGATCGCGCTCGACGCGATCTGCCGGATCCTGTTCGGCGCCGACGACCCGACGGAGTACGCGGAGCTGCGCGACGACATCGCGCGCGGGCTCGATCCGCGCATCGTCGTGCTGCTGTGGTTCCCGACGCTGTGGAGACGGCACGGCCGCCTCAACCCCGCCCGCCCACACCAGCGCCGCCGCCAGTACATCCACGACCTCGTCCACGCGCAAATCGCGCGCCGGCGAGCCGACCCGACGCACACCGAGCGCGACGACGTGCTGTCGGTGCTCGTCACCGCGCGCGACGAGCACGGCCAGCCGCTGAGCGACGGCGAGATCCGGGACCTGCTGCTCGGACTGCTGATGGCGGGCCACGAGACGACCGCGAATTCGCTCACGTGGGCGTTCGAGCGACTCTCCCGCACGCCGCACGCACGCGAGCGCTTGGCTCGGGAGCTTGCCGACGGCGGCACCGAGTACCTCGACGCCGTCGTATCGGAGACGCTGCGCACGCGCCCGTCGGTGATCGACGCAGTCCGCACTGCCACGAGTGAGATCGAGCTCGGCGGCTACCCGATCGCCCCCGGCACCGTCGTCAGCGCGATGCTCACGGCGATGCACCGCCGTCCCGACCTGTGGCCCGACCCGCTCGCGTTTCGGCCCGAGCGCTTCCTCGGCGACAGGCCGCGGCCCTACTCCTACATGCCGTTCGGCGGCGGCATCCGCCACTGCATAGGCGCCTCGCTCTCGCTCGTCGAGATGAGGACCGTGCTCAGAACGGCATTCGGCATGCTCGACGTGCTGCCCGCGCCGAACCGCGAGGAGCGGATGCGCCTCACCGGCATCACGCTCACGCCGTCGCGCGGCGGGCGCGTGGTGCTGCGACGACGCTAGGCCGCCAGGATGCGCGCCGCGAGCGCGGCGGCGTTCTTCGGGTTGTCGACGCCGACGCAGGCGACCGGCACGCCCGGCGGCATCTGCGCGACCGACAGCAGCGCGTCGAGCCCGCCGGCGACGGTCATGCCGCTGGTGAGCGGGACGCCGATCACCGGCAGATCCGTGTGCGCGGCGACGACGCCCGGCAGCGCGGCCGACAGCCCGGCGCCGGCGATGATCACCTTCAGCCCGCGCGAGCGCGCGCTCTTGGCGTAGGCGGCGACCTTGTCCGGATCGCGATGCGCCGACATGACGTTGATCTCGTTCGCGACGCCGCGATCGGTCAAATCCTTCGCCGCCTTCTGCATCGTCTCCATGTCGCTCTGCGAGCCCATCACGATGCCGACGAGGACGCCCTCGGCCGACAGCTCCTGCTCGAGCGCCTGCACGGTCGGATCGGTCACGGGCGCCGCCGCGGCGGCTTCGCTCATCTGGTCGTCTGTCATCGGGCCTCCCCGGTAGTCGTCGCCGCGACCGCCCTGAGAGCGATGTCCTGGCGCACCTGTCGTCCGTCGAACTGGATCACGTCGGCGGCAGCATAGGCAGCCGCCCGCGCAGCCGCGGCGTCGGCGCCGAGCGCCGTCACGTTCAGCACGCGGCCGCCGGCGGTCGCGATCGCGCCGTCGTCGCCGCGCTTCGTGCCGGCGTGGGTGACCTCGATCCCCTGCGGGACGCGATCGAGCCCGGCGATCGGATCGCCGATGCGGGGCGACTCCGGGTAACCGGCGCTCGCGAGCACCAGCGTCACCGCCGTGTCCGGCAGCCACTCCAGCTCGACGTCGGCGAGCCCGCCCGGCTCGCACGCGCGCATCAGCACGTCGAGCAGGTCGGAGCGCAGCCGCGGCAGCACGGCCTGCGTCTCCGGGTCGCCGAAGCGCACGTTGAACTCCAGCACCCGCACGCCCTCGGCCGTCAGCATCAGGCCCGCGTAGAGGATCCCGTAGACGGGTGTGCCGCGGCGGCGGAGCTCGTCGACGACCGGCTGGTGGACCTGCGCGCACAGCTCCTGCACGCGCGCCGCGTCGAAGCCCGGCACGGGCGAGTAGGACCCCATGCCGCCCGTGTTGGGTCCCTCGTCGCCGTCGAAGATGCGTTTGTAGTCCTGCGCCGGCGCCATCGGGATCGCTCGTTCGCCGTCGCACAGCGCGAGCAGCGAGAGCTCCTCGCCGTCGAGGAACTCCTCGACGACGACCTGCTCGGTGCCGTACTGGCGCTCGACGAGAAAGGCAGTCAGTGCGGCGCGTGCCTCAGCCTCGTCGGCGGCGATCACGACGCCCTTGCCGGCCGCCAGCCCGTCAGCCTTCACGACAACCGGATAACGCTCGATCGCCGCCATCCCCTGCTCGACGGTCGTGACCACCTCGTAGGCGGCGGTCGGCACGCCGGCGGCCTCCATCACCGACTTCGAGAACGCCTTCGAGCCCTCCAGCTCCGCGACCGCGGCCCTCGGGCCGAAACAGCGCAGGCCGGCTGCCTCGAACGCGTCCACGACGCCGGCGACGAGCGGGACCTCGGGTCCCACGACGGTCAGGGTCACGCCCTCCGACTGCGCGGCCGCGACGAGGCCGGGGACGTCGTCGACCTCGACGTCGAGCAGCCGCGCATCCGCGGCGATCCCGGCGTTGCCGGGCGCGCACAGCAGCTCGGGGGACTGCGGCGAGCGCGCGAGCGCGCGCACGATCGCGTGCTCGCGCCCACCGGCGCCGATGACGAGGACCTTCTGCGCCACGCGCTAGAGCGAGCTGATGAAGTCGTCGATCGGGATCGCGGTCAGCGTCTCGTACTGGACCGTGCCGCGCGAGCCGAGCTCGAGCGAGACGCGGGCGATCGTCTTCTCGTCCGGCGCCTCGACGACGTTCACGAAGTCGAAGCGGCCGAGCACGGCCCACTGCGCCTTCACGGTCGCGCCGAGCTGCTCGATCTCTCTGTTCACCTCGCGGATGCGCTGCGGGTTCGTCTTGATCGTCTGGGTGCCCTCGGGTGTGAGCTTCGAGAGCATGATGTAGGTCGGCATGGCGCTCCCATCGTCGCGGTCGGTCGCGGTAGCTGCGGGATGACTGAATCAGTCATCCAACACTGGGTTCTATCCCACCCGGCGGCGACGATGCGCCCCGGTCGGCGGACGATCGTCTGACCTGTGGCGCATCGACCGGCCCGCTCGGCTGTTGTTTGAAGCGATGATGCCCCGCGTGTGGTCACGCCATCCGCTCCTTCGCCGCGCCGCGATCGGCGCCGCGCTCGCCTACGCGTTGGCGCTCGCGGCCGCGTCGCCCGTGCTCGCGGCGCCGGCGACGCTGACGACCGACGCCCGCTGCTACCTGCAGGGCGCGCCGCTGCGCATGACGGCGAACGGGCTCACGCCCAACGCGCCGCTGACGGTCGCGCTCGACGGCACGCAGCTCAGCTACGGCGACGGCTCGACACCGACCGCCGACGCCGCGGGGTCGTTCGTCAGCTCGTTCACGACGCCCGTGCTCGCGCCCGGCGTCCCGCAGCAGCGCCACGTGCTCGCCGTCGGCGACGGGAGACGGCGCCCGAAGACGCGCTTCACGGTGACCCGCCCGGAGGGCGGGGACTTCCAGCCGTCGAGCGGCAACCCGAGCACACTGCGCGCGCGCTTCCGGGTGTGGGGCTTCGCGCTCTCCGCCGGCGCCGAGCGCGTGTCGGTGTGGCTGCACTGGGTGAGCCCGAGTGGGAGAGTCCGCCGAAGCGCCGCGCTGGGGAACACCGGCGGCGACTGCGGCGCGCTCACGACGGCGCCGCGGCGAGTCTTCCCGTTTGACGCGGAAGCAGGCCGCTGGGTGCTCGTGCTCGACACGTCCCGCCGGTACCGCGTGCAGACGAACGGCCCGCGCGCGAAGATCCCGGTGCACGTCCGTCCGGTCTCGCCTTGATGCGCCGCTTCCTTCCCATCACGCTCCCCGCCGCCGTCGCGCTTGCGCTGCTCGCCCTCGCGCCCGCCGCGATCGGCGCCGCGAAGGCGAAGATCGTGCTCGACCCCGGCTGCTTCCTGAGCAGCGGCAGCGGCCTGCTGACCGGCAGCGGCTTCAGACCGCACAGCGCGTGGACGGCGAAGCTCTCCGGCACGAAGCAGATCGGCACCGGCAGAATCGACGCGAAGGGCAAGATCCGCGCGCGCTTCACCGCACCGCGTTACCACGGCACGGCCGGCACACGTGAGATGACGCTGTCGGTGACCGACGGCCCGCACGTCGCTTCGACGACGTTCCTGATGTCGCCGCTGAGCGCCAGCTTCAGCCCGAGGACCGGTGACCCGGCGAGGCTGCGCGTGCGCTGGCGCGTGCTCGGCCTGGGCGAGCAGCACGGCGTCTACGTGCACTACGTCCAGCCGAACGGCAAGCTCAAGCGGACGTTGCGGATCGGCACGACGAGAGGCCCATGCGGCTCACTCAAGACCGGCCCGATCGCGCTGTTCCCGTTCAGGTACGCCTACGGGACCTGGACCTTCCAGGTCGACACCGATCGCGCCTACAGCGCCACGACCGCCCCTCGGCTGCTGATCGGCTTCGAGATCAGAAGACCGTCGAGAGCGGGCAGACGACCGAGCGGCGGGCAGACGGGGGACTGAGACTCGGCGGCTGCGCGGGCCGGGGGGCGCTCCGCTCGGGCGCTTGCCGCGCTCGCGGCGTCAGCTGATGGGCAACGAGGGGGAGGGAAGCGGCTGGGGCTCCGGCCGCCGAGCGTCTCGTCGCAATCTGCGCCCCGGCCTGCGCAGTCCCAGCCCGCCAGTCTCACTCCGGATTCACGTGTGTGCGTTAGGGGGTCTATATCACCCCCTAATGCACACACGTAAAACCCGATCGTCACGAACGACGCAGAGCGCGCGAGCGGTTGCGCAGAGCTGAGCGACGCGGGCCGCGAGGTGCCCGACACGGCGGCGCCACCGCAACCTGCTCACCCCCCTCCCCAGCCGATCGGCTCACGCCGCGCGTACGGCGCGGCGTGAGCGGAGCGCAACCCACGCTCAGACCGCGACCACCCGCGCAACCTTCGTGAACACGAGCTCGCCCTCGACCGCGTCGACCTCGACGAGATCGCCGGCGGAGAACTCGCCCTCGAGGATTGCCAGCGCGAGCTTGTCAACCAACCGCTTCTGGATCACGCGCTTGAGCGGACGCGCGCCGTAGGTCGGGTCGTAGCCGAGGTTCCCCAAAAGCGTCCGCGCGGCGTCAGTCAACACGACCTCGATCTCGCGCTCCTGCACGCGCTTGATCAGCCGTGCGACCTGCAGGTCCACGATCGCGCCGATCTGCTCGCGGGACAGCGGCTCGAACTCGACGATGTCGTCCAGGCGGTTGATGAACTCCGGGCGGAAGTGCTGCTCCGCTCCGACTCTCCCGCCCGGGATGTTCGAGGTCATGATCAGCACGACGTTCTTGAAGTCGACCGTACGGCCCTGGCCGTCGGTCAAGCGGCCGTCGTCCATTACCTGCAAGAGGATGTTGAAGACGTCGCCGTGGGCCTTCTCGACCTCGTCGAGCAGCACGACGGAATACGGGCGCCGGCGCACCGCCTCGGTCAGCTGGCCGCCCTCCTCGTAGCCGACGTAGCCGGGAGGCGCACCGACCAGGCGGGACACCGCGTGTCTCTCCATGTACTCCGACATGTCGATGCGGATCATCGCGTCCTGCGAGTCGAACATGAACTCCGCCAAAGCGCGCGCGAGCTCGGTCTTGCCGACGCCGGTCGGGCCGAGGAACAGGAACGTGCCGATCGGCCGATCCGGGTCCTGCAGGCCGGCGCGCGAGCGCCGCAAGGCGTTGGCGACCGCGGTGACCGCCTCGTGCTGGCCGATCACGCGCTGGTGCAGCCGCTCCTCCATGTGCACGAGCTTCTCGACCTCGCCCTCCATCAGGCGCGAGACGGGGATCCCCGTCCACTTGCCGACGACCTCGGCGATGTCCTCGGCGTCGACGCGCTCCTTGAGGAACTGCGGCTGGCCGTCCTGCGCGCCGCCGCCGGCCTCGGCCTCCGCGAGCTGCTTCTCCAGCTGGGGGATCTCGCCGTAGCGCAGCTCCGCGGCACGCTGCAGGTCGGCCGCGCGCTCGGCCTTCTCGGCCTCCACGCGCGCCTGCTCCAGCCGCTCGCGCACGACCGTCACCGCGCCGATCGCGTCCTTCTCGCGCTGCCACTGCGCCTTCATGCCGTCCGAGCGCTCCTGCAGATCCGCGATCTCCCGCTCGATCGCCTCGCGCCGGGCGACGGAGGACTCGTCGGTCTCCTTCTCCAGCGCTTGCAGCTCGATCTGGAGCTGCATGATGCGCCGGTCGATCTCGTCGATCTCGATCGGCTTCGAGTCGATCTCGATGCGCAGCTTCGAGGCCGCCTCGTCGATCAGGTCGATCGCCTTGTCGGGCAGGAAGCGATCGGCGATGTAGCGGTCGGAGAGCGTCGCCGCGGCGATGATCGCCGAGTCCTGGATGTCGACGCCGTGGTGGACCTCGTAGCGCTCCTTCAGCCCGCGCAGGATCGCGATCGTGTCCTCGACCGACGGCTCACCGACGAGCACGGGCTGGAAGCGACGCTCCAAAGCCGCGTCTCTCTCGATGTGCTTGCGGTACTCGTCGAGCGTCGTGGCGCCGACGGCCCGCAGCTCCCCGCGCGCGAGCATTGGCTTCAACAGGTTGGCGGCGTCGACCGAGCCCTCGGCCGACCCCGCTCCGACGATCGTGTGCAGCTCGTCGATGAAGAGGATGACCGTGCCGTCCGCGTCCGCGATCTCCTTGAGGACGGCCTTGAGCCGGTC
>JBJMLB010000103.1:0-5966 GCA_045805465.1 Conexibacter sp.
GCGGCGCGGAACTTCGCGACCTCCTGGAAGACGTTGTTGTGGCCGTTGAAGAAGAACGCGAGGCGCGGCGCGAAGTCGTCGACCGCGAGGCCGGCGTCGACCGCGGCCTGCACGTAGGCGATCCCGGAGGAGAGCGTGAAGGCGACCTCCTGCACGGCCGAACAGCCCTTCTCGCGGAAGTGGTAGCCGGAGATCGAGACGGTGTTCCATCTCGGCACGTTCGCCTTGCAGTAGGCGAACAGGTCCGTCGTGAGCCGCATCGAGCCCTCGGGCGGGTAGATGAAGTTCCCGCGCGCGACGTACTCCTTGATGATGTCGTTCTGCGTCGTGCCGCGCAGCTTGGCCGGGTCCACGCCCTGCTCCTCGCCGACCAGCTGGTAGAGCAGCAGCAGCACCGCGGCCGGCGCGTTGATCGTCATCGAGGTCGAGACCTGGTCGAGCGGGATCCCGTCGAACGCGGTCCGCATATCGTCGATCGTGTCGATCGCGACGCCGGTGCGGCCGACCTCGCCGAGGCAGCGCGAGTCGTCGGAGTCGAGGCCGAGCTGAGTCGGCAGGTCAAACGCCATCGAGAGGCCGGTAGAGCCGTGCGCGAGCAGGTACTTGTAGCGCTCGTTCGACTCCTTGGCGGAGGCGTAACCGGCGTACTGGCGCATCGTCCACAGCTGCTTGCGGTACATGTCGCGGTGCACGCCGCGCGTGTACGGGAAGTCGCCGGGCTCGCCGAGCTGGAGCTGCTCGGGGACGTCGGACTCGTCGTAGAGCCCCTTGATCTCGATGCCGGAGTCGGTGAAATGGCGGGGGTCGTCGGGCCCGACGATCGGGGCGACGAAGCGGTGGTCCTCGGTGGCGCTCATGGGGGGCGAAGGTTACTTCGCGCCTCGCGTCGGCGGCGCGACGCGAGGAGGGTCACGTATCTGCGCCCGTACATACCGCGGCGCCGGGCTGCGGCGGCGCGTCGCGTACGCTGGCGCGATGGTCGTGCGCATCCGACTCTTCGCCATGCTGCGCGAGCGCGCGGGCGCGAGCGAGCTGTCGCTCGAGCTGCCCGAGGGCGCGTGCGTGCGCGACGCGCTCGCTGCGCTGTCGGAGCTGGCGGGCGGCCTGCCGCTCGTGATGGCCGTCAACCGCGAGTACGCGTCCGAGGACGCGCCGCTGTCGGCGGGCGACGAGCTCGCGCTGATCCCGCCGGTGTCGGGTGGGGCGGACGACGACGCCGTCGCCGTGCGCGAGCCGCACGTGGCGCTGCGCGAGGAGCCGCTCTCGCTGGACGCGCTCGTCGCCCGCGTGCGCGACCCGCGCGCCGGCGCGGTCGTGACGTTCGCCGGCGTGACGCGCGAGGTGCCCTCGCTCGAGTACGAGGCCTATGCGGAGATGGCGCTGGAGCAGATGGGGACGATCGTCGGGGAGGCGATCGCGCGGCACGGCCTGTGCGCCGCCGCCGCCGAGCACCGGCTCGGCACGGTGCCATTGTCGGAGGCCTCCGTGCTCGTCGCCGTCTCCGCCCCGCACCGCGCCGAGGCGTTCGCCGGCGGCCGCGAGATCATCGACCGCCTGAAGGAGCTGGCGCCGATCTGGAAGCGCGAGGTAGACGAAGCCGGTGGCGCGGCGTGGGTGCCGGGAACGGCGCCGCCCAGGGCAGTTCAGTAGCGAACCTGTGCCGCCAACAGACGCTCGACGCTCTCGCGATCCAGCTTCGTCGTCGGGCCGCCGTCACGCAGCGTGACGTTCAGCGTCCCGTCCTTGTCAAGCCACCACGCGGGGCATTGAATGAGCAGACCGACGACGCGACCGCTGTCGCCGACGAAGACCGTGTGGCCCTCGGGCGTGTCTCCATCTGCCGCTCCGAGCGGAATGCCCTTTGTCAGATAGAGCAGTTCGCCGTCTTCGTAGTACGTGGCGTGGCTGAAGCGCACGCCGCAGACTGCGACCGGCACGTCGAGCCTCGAGTCGCGTTCGGCGATCACAGTGGAGGGTCTCCGTCCGGGAAGGCCGTCTTGATCTCGGCTGGCGTCTCGTTCCAGTTGACGACCACCCGGATCCATCGTGTCGGCCCGACACCCGCACGCCAGTAGCGCCACCGCCCCAGCTGGGGGTCCGGAGTGATCGCGTCGGGATGGGTCACTGCGTCGAGCACCTCGCGGATCAGTGGAAGCAGTTCGGGGTGTCGCTCGCGAACATGGCTCCAGCCTGACGACGTCAGGACGACTCGTCTACCCCAAGGATCTGTGGTCGCCAGCGGCAGCACCGCGGGCGACCGTAAGGACGCAATCGCGGCGCTGGAAGGGGGTGTGCGGCGATTGTTGCGAAGGCGGTGCTGCGACGCCGCAGAGGTGCGACGCCCCCTGTGAGCGGTGCGTCAGATGCGATGCGTCAGACGGCGCCGCCGGCTGCGGTCGGGGCGATCGGGTCGGCGCCGTCGCCTCCGCCGCCCTCGCGAGCGAGCCAGTCCTCGATGTCCATCGGGCGGTCGGCGAGGCGCTCGACGATCGTCAGCAGGTCGTTCATCGAGGAGACCTCCTCGACCTGCTCCTTGAGGAACCACTGCATGAACTGCTCGCTCTGGAAGTCGCCCTCCTCGCGCGCGACGCCGACGAGCGCCGCGATCTGGTCGCTGACCCGCTTCTCCTGGTCGAGCGCGAGCGCGACCGGCGCGACGACGTCGGCGAAGGTCGTCTCCGGCGCGCTGACTCCCGGGATCGTCACGTCCGCGTCGGCGTCGAGCAGGTACTGGACCATCATCATCGCGTGGTTGCGCTCCTCGAGCGCCTGCGCGTAGAAGAAGGCCGCCAGCCGCGGGAGCGTCTCGGCGTCGTAGTAGACGGCGTTCGCGACGTACTGCTGCGAGGCCGCGAACTCGTAGGCGATCTGCTCGTTCAGTCGCTCGACGAAGCGGGTGGCTGCCATGGTGCTCCTCTTGGTCGCGGAATCGGGCCATGGCCCTGCGGGGCCGGCGCCGTCGATCGTAGTGAAGGCCGCAGCGGCGGGTATTCTCCGCTCCCATGTCAACTTGCCTCGTGACCGGAGGAGCCGGATTCCTCGGGTCGCATCTCTGCGACGAGCTGCTGCTCCGCGGCCATCGCGTCATCTGCGTCGACAACCTGGAGACGGGCTCGCTCGCGAACATCGAGCACATCCGCCAGCCGGAGTTCGTCCATCTGAACGTCGACATCATCGAGCCCTACCACGTCGACGAGCCGGTGGACTTCGTCTACCACCTCGCCTCGCCGGCCTCGCCGATCGACTACCTGCGGCTGCCGCTGCACACGCTGAAGGTCGGCTCGCACGGCACGCACCACACGCTCGGGCTTGCGAAGAAGCACCGCGCGCGCTTCCTCGTCGCCTCCACCAGCGAGGTCTACGGCGATCCGCAAGTGCATCCGCAGCCGGAGTCCTACTGGGGGCACGTGAACCCGATCGGCCCGCGCGGCGTCTACGACGAGGCGAAGCGGTACGCCGAGGCGCTGACGATGGCCTACCACCGCCAGCAGGGCGTCGACACGGCGATCATCCGCATCTTCAACACGTACGGGCCGCGCATGCGCCCGCACGACGGCCGCGCGATCCCCACGTTCCTGCGTCAGGCGCTGCAGGACCGGCCGATCACCGTCTTCGGCGACGGCTCACAGACGCGCTCGTTCTGCTTCGTGTCCGATCTGATCCGCGGCATGATCGCGCTGGCCGAGTCGGGGTATCACCAGCCTGTGAACGTCGGGAATCCGCACGAGTTCACGCTGCTCGAGCTCGCCGAGGCGGTCATCGCCGCGACAGGCTCGCGCGCGGAGATCGTCTTCGAGGCGCTGCCGACCGACGATCCGCAGGTGCGCCAGCCGGACATCGCGCTGGCACGCGAAGTCCTGGGCTGGGAGCCGGAGGTCGAGCTGCGCGAGGGCCTGCGCCGCACGATCGACGAGGCGGGCGTCGAAGCGCTCGTCGGCCTGCCCAAGTAGTCAGAGCGCAACTTACGCAGCGCGCTTGTCGTTTGAAGCGCTGGAGGCGAACACACCCGGTGGCGAACGGCGCACTCGATCTCGATCAACTGGAGGAGACCGCACCCGCGGTGCTCCCCGATCGCGACGTGCGCCGCAAGCGGCCGCCCGCGCTGTCGTTCCTGCTGCGGCTGGCGACCCTGCGCAAGGCGCTGCGGGTCCTGTCGCTGCTGGCGCTCGACTTCGCGGGGGTGTGGGCCGCGCTGTTCACGGCGCTGCTGCTGAAGGCGGTCCTCAAGGGCGGCTACGACCTCGGCGAGGCCGCCCACTTCGCCTCCGGTCAGACGGGTGACCTCCTCGCCTTTGCCTACCTGCTGACGATCCTGTTGTTCGCGCGCTCGGACCTGTACGCCGAGCGCTCTCGCCGACCGGGGCTTACGCGCATCGTCGGCGCGCTGTTCCAGGTGATGATCGTGGCGCTCGTGTTCTCGATCGCGAGCGGCCACACGTTCTCCAGCTACTACATCTTCTACGGCTCGTTCGCGCTCGCGATCGTGACGATCTCGCTGCTGCGCTGGGCGCACACGTTCTTCACGGGCTGGTTGCTCGCGCGCGCCGGCTACACGCGCCGCACGCTGCTCGTCGGCAGCGGCCGCCACCTCGACGCGGTCGCGCACGCACTCGCGGACTCGCCGCACGGCGGGATCGAGCCGGTCGGCTACATCTCGCTGACGCCGCGCCCCGGCAACGGCCTGCGCTCGCTCGGCGAGCTGGCGGACCTGGCGGGGATCCTCACCGAGCACCGCGTGCAGGACGTGATCATCGCCGACCCCGACTTCCCGCAGGCGCAGGCCGTCGAGCTGGTGGACGCGTGCCACCGCCGCGGCGTCGAGGTCCACGTCGCGCCCTCGACGATGGGCATCCTCACGCAGCGCGCGGAATTCGTGCCGGGGCAGTCGCTGCCGCTGTTCACGCTCAAGTCGCCGGTGTTCGAGGGCGTCGACTTCGTGATCAAGCGGACGTTCGACGTGATCGGCGCGACGCTGCTGCTGCTCCTGCTCTCACCGGTGCTGGCCGCGGCCGCGCTTGCGGTGAAGCTGACCTCGCGCGGCCCCGTGCTCTACCGCTCGGCGCGCCCGGGGATGGGCGGTGCGTCGTTCGACTGCCTGAAGTTCCGCACGATGCGCGACGACGCCGACCAGACGCAGGAGGAGCTCGAGTCGCTCAACGAGATGAGCGGTGCGCTGTTCAAGATCAGAGACGATCCGCGCATGACGCCCGTCGGCCGCTTCCTGCGGCGCTTCTCGCTCGACGAGCTGCCGCAGCTCGTGAACGTGGTGCGCGGCGACATGTCGCTCGTCGGGCCGCGCCCGCTGCCGGTGCGCGACTTCGCGAAGCTCGAGGAGTGGCACAAGAAGCGCTACCTCGTGCTGCCGGGAATCACCGGCCTGTGGCAGGTCTCGGGCCGCGCGGAGCTCGACTTCGACGACCTCGTGCGGCTCGACTTCCTCTACCTCGAGCGCTGGTCGGTCGCGCTCGATCTCGTGATCCTGCTGAAGACCGTGCCGGCTGTGCTGATGCGGCGCGGAGCGTTCTGAGCCGGCGTCAGCGCGCTCTCGCCGCCGCTTGCTTCTGCGCGACGGTCTGCTGCGCCTGCGCGTAGGCGGTCTGGGCCTCTGGCCCTCTCGGGTCGAGGTAGATCGCCGCGCCGAGCAGTCTGAGCGCGCGCCGCGCGTGACCTGCGTCGAGCTCGAACTGGCCCAGGCGCAGCCAGCTCTCCGGGTTCGCCGGCTGCAGGCGCACGACGCGTTGCAGGGTCGCGCGCGCGGCCTCCGGCTGACGGTTGGCGCGCTGGACGGCGGCGAGCGTCAGCAGCGGGTCGATCGAGAGCGGGTTGAGGTCGACGGCATCCTGCGCGTCCGCCAGCGCATCCTGCGGGTGGCCGGCGAACAGGGTCGCGAGTGCGGCGTCGCTCGCGTCGACGGAGCGCTGCGGCTGCCAGATCGTCCAGGCGGCCACGAGGCCCGCGACGACCAC
>JBJMLB010000104.1:0-12505 GCA_045805465.1 Conexibacter sp.
ATCCGATCAGCGTCTCGGGCTACCACATCCGCGAGGCGGGATCGACCGCGGCCCAGGAGCTTGCGTTCACGCTCAAGGACGGCCTGACGTACGTCGAGCACGCGATCGATCGCGGTCTCGACGTCGACGACTTCGCGCCGCGCCTCTCCTTCTTCTTCAACGCGCACATCGACTTCTTCGAGGAGATCGCCAAGTACCGCGCGGCACGCCGCATCTGGGCGCGCGAGCTCAAGGAGACCTTCGGCGCGAAGAACCCGAAGTCGTGGCTGATGCGCTTCCACACGCAGACCGCCGGGGTCTCGCTCACCGCCCAGCAGCCGCTCAACAACATCGTGCGCACCGCGATCGAGGCGCTCGCCGGCGTGCTCGGCGGGACACAATCACTGCACACCAACTCGTATGACGAGGCGCTCGCGCTGCCGACCGAGGACGCCGTCCGCATCGCCCTGCGCACCCAACAGATCATCGCGCACGAGACCGGCGTCGCGAACACGATCGACCCGCTCGGCGGCAGCTACTTCGTCGAGGCCCTGACCGACAAGATCGAGGCGAAGGCGTACGAGTACTTCGCCAAGATCGACGAGCTCGGCGGGATGGTCGAGGCGGTCAAGCGCTCCTATCCCCAGCGCGAGATCGCCGACGCGAGCTTCGAGCTGCAGACGGAGATCGACGAGGGCCGCCGCGTCGTCGTCGGCGTCAACGCCTTCACCGAGGGCGGTGACGACGAGACCCCGTACCTCAAGATCGACCCCTCGCTGGAGCGCAAGCAGATCGACCGCGTGCAAGCCGTCCGCGCCCGCCGCGACGGCGGCGCGGTCGAGCAGGCGCTCGCCGCCATTCGCGAGACGGCGGCGCGCGACGGGGCGAACTTGATGGAGCCGCTGCTCACCGCCGCGCGCGCCGAGGCGACCGAGGGCGAGATCGTCGAATCGCTCCAGCGGGTGTTCGGCCGCTACACCGAGGCGCCGGTGTTCTGAGCCGCCGGCTCCGGCTCGGCGAAGTCGCCCTCGTGGCGGCGGACCACCGCCAGCAGCTGCGTGATCGACTCGAGCGCCTCGTCGTCGAGCGGATCCATCGCAAAACCGGCCTCGTTGAGCACGGCGGTCGCGCGCGCGGCGAGGTCGCGCCCGGCGGGCGTGATCTCGATCAGCGTCGAGCGGCGGTCCTCCGCGTGCGCGACGCGCGTCACGAGCCCGGCCTCCTCGAGCCGGTCGGCCATGTGGGTCATGCTCGTGCGGTGGACCTGCAGGCGCTCGCCCATCTTGCCGACGGGCAGCGCGCCGGTGCGGCTGAAGACGAGCACCATCAGCGTCTCGTAGCGCGGGAACGTGAGGCCGAACGGCCGCAGCAGCTCCCCGAGCCGCGCGAGCAGGATCTGCTGCACGCGCATGATCGACGTGACCGCCGCCATCGGACGCGCCGGCTCCTCGCCCCAGCGGTCGACCCACTGGCTGCGCGCCTGCGCGATCGGATCAAAGGACAGCGGCTCGCTCATCGCGCGCGAAAGCGTTGCAGACCGTCGTCGCGGATGCCGTGACGGGACGCGCCGGCGCGGATGGGCGGTGCTGGGTTCGAACCAGCGACCCCTTCCTTGTAAGGGAAGTGCTCTACCAGCTGAGCTAACCGCCCGCGACTTCGGATAGTAGCCGCGGGCGGCCGGGCAGGCCGTGAGTACCCCCAGGGGGAATCGAACCCCCGCTACCAGCGTGAAAGGCTGGCGTGCTGACCGCTACACCATGGGGGCAGGGGGACCACGGGATGCACGGGGTGCGTCCCGTCAGCTTACAAGCACCTTCTCATTCCGCCCGGACGCTCGGCGTGAGAGGATGAGCTGGCGCGTCTAGCTCATCGGGTTAGAGCACCGGACTTTTAATCCGGCGGGCTGGGTTCGAGTCCCAGGGCGCGCACTCGTCGCGCCCCGGGCTGCGAGCCTTCGCTCAGGCGCCCTTGGCGAGCTTGACGCCGCCGGAGCCCTCGGGTTCGAGAATCCCCTTGCGCTTGAGCTGGGAGATCGTCGTGTGGACCGTCGGCTTGGCGATCTGCGTGATCTCGGCGACCTCAGCCGCGGACACGCCCGGGCGTTCGCGCACGACGGTGAGAATCGCCTCACGGTTGGCGCCACGGGGAGCGCGGCGGCCCTTGCCGGCGGCGTACGGAGCCCGTCCGACCGTCGAGCGCGGCGTCGGGGTGGCACGCGCGCGCGGCGCGGCAGGCGCAGCAGCGGTGCTCCCGTTCGTGAGCGCCGCCAACACGGCCTCAAGCTGCTCCTTCTCTTCGATCAGCGGCCGCAACTCTGCGAGGCGCTTCTCGATGTCGCGCTGAATTTGCCCGACGAGATCTGCCATGTACGTGACTCCTAGTAAGCCTGGGGGTGTGTCCTAGGTTAGCAATATACGCACCTGCATTGAACCTGTGGGGAGGTTCTCGTCAAGAAGCTGGCACCCATCCGTTACAAGTCTTGAATGGTGAAGCAACTCTTAGGAACGGACGCAATCGCGCTCAAGCCGGGCAGCAAGGGGCCCTGGATGTCCGATGTGGAAACCCTGGGCATAGTCGACCCCCAATTCCCGCAACAGATCCACGGTCGCTTCGTCGCCGACGTACTCGGCGATCGTCTTCTTCCCGAGCCCACGGGCGATGTCGACGGCCGCCCGTATCAGCAGCTGGTCCGTCGTGCTGGTCGTGCATGAGCGAACGAACTCGCCGTCGATCTTCAGCAAGTCGAATGGAAGGTGCTTCAAGTAGTAGAAACTGCCGAAGCCTGCTCCAAAGTCGTCAAGCGCAAACCGACAACCGAGCTCTGCAAGTCGCGCCGCGAACTGCTGTGCACGTGGAATGTTGGCAACGGCAGTCGTCTCCGTCACCTCCAGCACCAGGTTCACCGGATCGACGCCGGTCTCCGCCAGCGCCTGCTCAATGATCGTCAGCAGCTCAGGATCGCCCGTCGAACTGCCTGAGATGTTGACCTCGAAGACCAGATCCCGGCCGGCTGCCTTCTGCTCGCCCATCAGCCGGATCGCGCGTGCGACGACCCAGCGGTCGATGTCCTGCATCAGGTCGAAGCGCTCCGCGACGCCGATGAACGCGGCCGGTGGGATCACCTCGCCGCGCTCGTCGATCATCCGCAGCAGGAGTTCATGCTGGCGCACCTCGCCGTCGGACAGGTCGACGATCGGCTGCGCATAGAGCGTGAAGCGGTCCTCCTCGAGCGCCTCGCGGATCCGCTCCGCCCACGTGATGCGCGCCTTCATGCGCGAGGCGCCGCGCTCCTGCGAGGAGTAGGTCGCCGAGCGGTCGCGTCCCGCCTCCTTCGCGTCGTACATCGCCAGGTCGGCGTTGACGAGCACGTCCTCGGCGCTCAATCGCTCCGTGTCGCTGAACAGCGCGATGCCGATCGACGCGGTGATCGGACGCCGGCGGCCGGCGGCGGTCAGCACCGACTGCGCGCGCACGGCGCCGAGCACCGCCTCCGCGACGCGCGCCGCCTCGGCCGCCCCGCCGCGGGGCAGCAGGATCGCGAACTCGTCGCCGCCGAGGCGTGCGAGCACGTCGCTGTCGCGCAGGCGCGTGCGCAGCGTCGCCGCGACCTTGACGATCAGCTCGTCGCCGACGTTGTGGCCGAGCGTGTCGTTGATGTGCTTGAAGCGGTCGATGTCGAGCACGAGCGCGGCGCCTTCGGGCCCATAGCGCTGCACCTGCACGATGTGCTGGTTGAGCTCGCGCTCAAACGAGCGGCGATTCAACAGACCTGTAAGCGGATCGTGATCGGCCATGTGCTGCAGCTGCGCCTCGTACCTGACGCGCTCGCTGACGTCCTGGATTTGGCCGAGGAAGTGCTGCGGGCTGCCGTCGGCCGCGCGCACGAGCGTGGCGTGCACCGCGACCCACACGACCTGGCCGACGACGTCGACGTAGCGCTTCTCCATCCAGTACGTGCTCTGCTCGCCGGACAGGAGGCTGCGCATCATCTCCTCTTCGCACCCGGCGTCAGCCGGATGGCTGAGATCGGCGAAGCCCATCTCCTCCAGCTCCTCGCGGGTGTAGCCCGTGATCGCGCACAACGCGTCGTTGACCTGGGTGAAGCGCCCGTTGAGGCCGGACAGCGCCATGCCGATCGGCGCCGCCTCGAAGGCGGTGCGGAAGCGCTGCTCGGCCGCAGCGATGCGCTCGACGCTCTCGCGCAGCGCGGCCTCGGCGGCGACGCGCTCGCTGACGTCGCGGACGATCGCCTGTCCCTCGATCGGCACGCCCGTCTCGGCGTCGAGCACGCCGCGCACGCGCGCCTCGATCCACACGTAGTGACCCTCGCGGTGGCGCAGGCGACTGGTGACCGTGACCGGCCCGCCCTCGTCGGCGACGCGCGAGCGTGCGTGCGTGACCACCCCGCGGTCGTCGGGGTGGACGAAGTCGTGCGGGCGGCGCCCGACGATCTCCTCGGGCGCATGACCGATCAGCTCGGTCGAGGCCGGCGAGACGTACGTGATCCGCCCGTCGGCGCCGAACGCGAGCAGCGTGTCGGTCGCGTTGTCGGCCAGCAGCCGGTGGCGCAGCTCGGCCGCGCGCAGCTCCGTCTCGACGCGGTCGCGCTCGGCCGCCCGCCGATCGACCAGCCGCGAGACCTGCCGCTCGCGCTGGAGCGCATGCAGGGTGAGGATCCCGAGCGCGACCGTCAGCAGCATGCCGGCGACGGGCACGCCCCAGTGGTCGACCGCGAGCAGCGTCGCGACGAGCGTGGCGATCGCAGCCAGGACCGTCCCGAACAGCGCGGGCACGCTGCGCAGGCGCAGGTGCATCAGGCGGCGCCCTCGGGCGCGGCACGGGTCGGCGATCTCGCTCCCAGCGTCACGCCGTCCCTATCGGCAGAGCGCAGGTGCGCCTGTAGCCGTAGGCGTTCAGTCGGCCGAGGCCTCAGTGCTTGAAGTGGCGACGGCTGGTGAAGACCATCGCGACGCCGGCGGCGTCGGCCGCGGCGACCACCTCTGCGTCGCGCACCGACCCCCCGGGCTGGATGATCGCGGTGACGCCGGCGTCGATCGCGAGCTGCGGGCCGTCCGGGAAGGGGAAGAAGGCGTCGGAGGCCATCGCGGCACCCTGCACGGTTCCATCCTGCGCCTTCTCCAGCGCGATTCTGACGGAGTCGACGCGGCTCATCTGGCCGGCGCCGATGCCGACGGACGCCCCGCTTCTCGACAGCACGATCGCATTGGACCGCACGTGCTTGCAAACGCGCCAGGCGAACAGCAGCTCGCTCCACTCGGCGTCGGTCGGCTCGCGCCGCGTCGCGACCGTCATCTCGGCGCGCTCCTGCGTGTCGAGGTCGCGATCCTGCACGAGCAGGCCCCCGACGACCTGCTTGAGGTCCGGGTCCGCGAGATGCAGCGCATGCTGCTCGTCGTCCTGGAGGATCCGCAGGTTCGGTCTGCCTGAGAGCGTCGTCAGCGCCGCCTCGTCGTAGCCTGGTGCGAACAGCACCTCGGCGAACTGCTGCACGAGCGCCTCGGCGAGCGCGCCGTCGACCGGCCGGTTGAAGCAGATGACGCCGCCGAAGGCGGACACCGGATCGCCTGCGAACGCCTGCCGGTAGGCGTCGAGCGGACTGTCGCCCATCGCCACGCCGCACGGGTTGTTGTGCTTGACGATCACGCAGGCGGGACCAGAGAACTCTCGGGCAAGCAGACGCGCGGCGTTGAGGTCGAGCAGGTTGTTGAACGACAGCGGCTTGCCGCCGAGCTGGCGCACGTTCGACAGCAGATGCGTGGGCGAGCCGACCTGCGCGTAGTAGGCGGCTCGCTGGTGCGGGTTCTCGCCGTAGGAGAGGTCAGTGACCTTCTCGAAGGCGCGCACGAACAGCGGTGGGAAGTCGTCGCGCTTCTCGCTGAACCAGCGCGTGATGGCCGTGTCGTAGCGTGCGGTGTAGGCGAACGCCTCGGCCGCGAGCGACTCGCGCGTGGCGAGCGAGAGCTTCCCGCCGCCTGCGCGCAGCTCGTCGAGGATCGCGTCGTAGCTGGCGGGCGAGACGACGGGCGCGGCGAACGCAAAGTTCTTCGCCGCGGCGCGGATCATCGTCGGACCGCCGATGTCGATGTTCTCGATCACCTCGGCGTCGGCGACGCCGCGCTTGGCGACGGTCTGCTCGAAGGGGTAGAGGTTCACGCACACGAGGTCGACGAACTCGACCTCCGCGTCGGCCGCGGCCGCGAGATGCTCCGGGTTGTCGCGCACCGCCAACAGGCCCGCGTACAGCTTCGGGTTGAGCGTCTTGACGCGCCCGTCCATGATCTCGGGGAAGCCCGTGTAGTCGGTGATCGAGCGGTGCGGGATGCCTGCGTCGGCGAGCGCGCCGGCGGTACCGCCGGTCGACACCAGCTCGACGCCGAGCTCGGCGAGCCCGCGCGCGAAGTCGACGATGCCCGTCTTGTCGGAGACCGACAGCAGCGCGCGCCGGACCTGGACCTCGCCGGGCGCCGTGAGCGGCTCCGTCTGGGCGGTCTCCGTTGCCTCCGTCATGCGCGCCCGAGGATAGCTACGGCTCCAGCAGCACGCGCCGCGGGTCGCCCGGGTCGATCCGCACGGCCCCGCGCGCGATCAGGCAGATAGCCTCGGGGAGCAGCTCGTGCTCGACGGCGTGGAGCTGCTCGAAGACGTCCTCGCGCGTGCGGGCATGCGGCAGCTCGAGCGCGCGCTGCAGCACGATCGGCCCCGTGTCGACTCCCTCGTCGACGAAGTGCACGGTGACGCCGAAGACCTTCACCCCGTGCGCGAGCGCCTGCCCGACGGCGTCGAGGCCGGGGAATGCGGGCAGCAAGGCCGGGTGCACGTTGACGACCGCGCCGGGGAAGCGCTGCAGGAACGCGGGCGTCAGCAACGCCATGTAGCCGGCGAGCACGACCAGCTGCACGTCGTGGCCGGCGACCCAGTCGGCGAGCGCGGCGTCGCGCGCCGCGCGGTCCGCGAAGTCGGCAGCCGGAAACGTCGCGGTCGGCACGCCCGCCGCCTGCGCCCGCTCCAGCGCGCGCGCATCCGGCTTGTCCGACGCGACCGCCGCCACGACGATCCCCTCCGGTCCGCCGTGGAGCGCGTCGAGGATGGCCTGGAGGTTCGAGCCGGTGCCGGAGGCGAGGACGGCGAGGCGGAGCCCGCTCACGCCGCTGCCAGCTTCGGGAAGCGCCCGCCGGTGGAGCGCAGCCGACCGTCAGCGAGCAGCTCGTCGACGCGGGCGAGCACGTCGTCACGGCGCAGGTGCGCGAAGGTCCCGTACGTCGGCAGTCCGTCGTAGGAGTACTTCTCGACGACCTTCGAGCGGCCTCCGCAGAGGATCTCGACCGCGCGCGTGCGGCCGACCGCGGGCTCTGCTGCTTGGACGACGGCGAAGATCGCGTCGTCCAGGTTGCCGTCCGCCGGCGCCACGCCTGGGCGCGGAGCGCGTCGGGGAGCGCCCTCGCGAGCCGGTGCCGACGGTGCGGGGGGCGCAGCCGGGATCAGTGACGGCTCGCACACGTCGCAGCACGCCACGCCCGGATCGGTCTCCGGCGCGGACGCGTCACCGAAGTGGCGCAGCAGCGTTCTGCGCCGGCAGGCGCGCTGCTCGACGAACGCCCAGATCGCGCGGTACTGGCGCCAGCGCACGCGCGTCGCGTCGCCCGCCGAGGAGCGGCACGCGAGCAGCGCCGCACGATCCCATGCGCCGACGATCCGCCCGACGGCGCGGTCCGGCGGCGATGGCGCCGGTCTGATCATCCCCGCCCGCGCGAGGTGGCCGACGATCGCCCGCGCCTGGTCCGCATCCCCGCCTCTGCCGGTGAGCGCGGCAAGCTCGCGCAGCTCGACGTCATAGCGGCCCTGCTCGGTCGCCTGCTTGTGCAGCCGCCGCGCGACCGCCGCGAAGGCCGCGTCCTCGACCTCCGAGCGCTGGATGAAGAAGACGTGCAGTCCCTTGTCGCGCGACTCGGAGAACAGCAGGCAGCGTGCGGGCGCCCCGTCGCGGCCGGCGCGGCCGGCCTCCTGGTAGTAGGCCTCGACCGACTGCGGGACGGTCTCATGGCAGACGGTCCGCACGTCCGCCTTGTCGACACCCATCCCGAAGGCGTTCGTCGCGACAACGACGCGCGCGTCGCCGGCCATGAAGGCACGCTGCGCCGCGGCGCGGCGGTCGCGGTCGAGCCCCGCGTGGTAGACGAGGACATCCTCGTCGAGCGCGTGGTGGAGCTTCATCGCCAGCTCCTCGCAGCCGTTGCGCGTGCCGGCGTAGACGATCGCCGGCAGCATGCCGGGCTCGCCGAGGGCGGCGGCGATGCGGCGGTGCTTGTCGGCCTTCGTTCTGCACGGCACGACCGCGAACGAGAGGTTGGGCCGGTCGAAGCCGGTCGTCACCTGCGCCGGCTCGTCGAGCCGCAGGCGGGCGACGATGTCGCGCGCGACCTGCGGCGTCGCGGTCGCCGTCAGCGCGACGATCGCGCGCGCTCTCAGGTAGCGCGCCGCGTCGGCGAGGCGGAAGTAGTCGGGTCGGAAGTCGTGGCCCCACTGCGAGACGCAGTGCGCCTCGTCCACGACGAACAGGCCGATACGGACGCCCTCGACCTGCTCGATGAAGGCCGGCGAGGCGAAGCGCTCGGGCGCGACGTACAGCAGCCGCAGCTCGCCGGCCGCCGCGCGCTCCATCACCATGCGGTTCTCACCCGCGCTCTGCTGCGCGTTGACGAGCGCGACCCGCTCGGGCGCGATGCGGCGCAGCTGGTCGACCTGGTCCTGCATCAGCGAGACGAGCGGCGAGACGACGATCGTGAGGTCGTCGCGCATCAGCGCCGGAAGCTGGTAGCAGAGCGACTTGCCCGAGCCGGTCGGCATAACCACGAGCGTGTCGCGGTCGGCGAGCGCTGCGTCGACCGCGTCCGCCTGGCCTGGACGAAAGTCGTCGAAGCCGAAGTGGGTGCGCAGCGCCTCGCGGGGGTCCATCAGTGGGGCCACCGGCCTGACCATAGCGCTGAGATCGGCGGGCGACAGGCTCGCGCCCGCACGTTGCGGGCGGCGTATGCGCGAGGCGTCGCAGCGCTGCGCGAAGTCGCGCGCCGCGCCTATGCGTGTATGACCGGCAGCGCCTGCTCGAAGGCGTGCTTGTCCTGCCCGCCCGGCCCGTGCGGCAGCGGGTACTCGCCCGTGAAGCAGGCGTCGCAGTGGGTCTCGCGCGTCGCGCCGACGGCCTCGTAGACGCCCTCCAGCGAGATGTAGTGGAGCGAGTCGGCGCCGAGCTCGGCGGCGATCTCGTCGACTTCGCGGCCGTGCGCGACCATCTCCTCGCGCGTGGACATGTCGATCCCGTAGTGGCAGGGGTTGCGGATCGGCGGCGCGGTGATGCGGAGGTGGACCTCCTTCGCGCCGGCGTCGCGCAGCATCTGCACGATCTGGCGCGTCGTGTTGCCACGCACGATCGAGTCGTCGACGACGATGAGCCGCTGCCCTCTGACGATCTCCGGCATCGGGTTGAACTTCAGTCTCAGGCCGTGCTTGCGCAGCTCCTGGCCAGGCTGGATGAACGTGCGCGCGACGTAGCGGTTCTTGACGAAGCCGTCGTCGTGCGGGATCCCGCTCGCGCGCGCATACCCGCGCGCCGCCGGGTTACCGGAGTCGGGCACGGCGATCACGAGGTCGGCCTCGACCGGCGCCTCGCTCGCGAGGATCTCGCCCATCCGCCCGCGGGCGCCCTGCAGCACGGTGCCGCCCATGATCGAGTCGGGGCGCGCGAAGTAGATGTACTCGAACACGCAGAAGGCGCGGCGAGCGCCTTCGACCGCCATCTTCGTCGAGATCCCGCCGCCGTCGATCGTCAGCACCTCGCCCGGCTCGATCTCGCGCAGGAATCTCGCGCCGATGATGTCGAGCGCGCACGACTCGCTCGCGACGCAGTAGCGATCGCCGATCATGCCGAGCGCGAGGGGGCGCAGCCCGTGCGGGTCGCGGAACGCGACGAGCTTGTCACCCGTCATCACGACCGTCGAGAACGCACCATGCAAACGCGGAAGGACGTCCACGACCGCGTCCTCGATCTTGTCCGCCGGATGCGTGGACAGCAGCGCCGCGATGATCTCGGAGTCCGAGGTCGAGCGGAACGCGACGTCGCGCTCGCGCAGCTCAGCGTGCAGCTCGACGGCGTTCGTGAGGTTGCCGTTGTGCGCGAGCGCCAGCTCGCGGTCGTCCGAGCGGTAGATCGGCTGCGCGTTCTCCCACGCGGAGGAGCCGGTGGTGGAGTAGCGCACGTGGCCGAGCGCGAGGTCGCCGGGCAGCGCGCGCAGCTTCTGCTCGTCGAACACCTGGCTGACGAGGCCGAGGTCGCGCAGGGTCATGATGTTGCCGCCGACGTCCGTGGTCGCGATCCCCGCGGACTCCTGCCCGCGGTGCTGCAGCGCGTACAGCGCGAAGTACGCGAGGCGGGCGACGTCGTGATCGGGAGCGTAGATCCCGAAGACGCCGCACTCGTCGCGCGGTCCGTCGCGATCGGTCAGATGGTCGGTCATCGAGGAGGCGTTCCAGCACTCCGGCGGGGGGCTGAGCGACGGTGCCCGGCCCGGAGGCGCAAGGGTAGCAGCGGTCCCGGCCAGCCCGCATCGGCCGCGACTGAGCGGAGCGCCGCTCAGCCGATCGCGTCGGTGAGGCCGCGCTCGCGAGCGGTGCGCAGCTCGGCGAGCGGCCAGGCGAGCCCGGCATCGTCGTCCAGCGACAGCTCCAGCGGATCGTCCGGGCCGCCGACGACGCCGACAAACGTCAGCTGAACCTCGCGCGCGAGGGCGGCAAGCGCCGGGCGGGGGCCGGACAGGACGAAGCCGCCGGGCCCCTCGCCGAACAGGACCTCCAGGAGGCGGTCGCCGGTGGCGCCGCGGAAGTCGACCTGGGCGCCGCGGCCGCCGGCGAGGCAGGCCTCGGTCACCGCGACCGCGAGGCCGCCCTCGGCGACGTCGTGGGCAGACCGCAGCTCGCCGCGGCGGACGGCGTCGCGGACGACCTCCTGGGTACGGCGCACGACTGCGACGTCCACCTCCGGCAGCCCGTCCGGCAGCGGCTCGCCGCGCAGCTTCGCCAGCTCGCTCCCCGGCAGCGACGGCTTGAAGGGGCCGCAGAAGGCGATCGCATCGCCCTCGACGGCGAAGCCGAGCCGGCCGGCGCGCGCGGCCTCCGGCATGCGGCCGACCATGCCGACGACGGGCGTCGGGTAGATCGGCCCCTCCGGCCCCTCGTTGTACAAGGAGACGTTGCCGCCGACGACCGGCACGTCGAGCGCGCGGCAGGCGTCAGCCATCCCGCGCACCGACTCGCTCAGCTGCCACGCGATGTGCGGCTTCTCCGGGTTGCCGAAGTTGAGGCAGTTCGTGAGGCCGAGCGGCTCGGCGCCGACGCAGGCGAGGTTTGCCGCGCACTCCAGCACCGCCTCGACGGTTCCCCGGTACGGGTCGCATGCGACGCGGCGGCCGGAGCCGTCGATCGAGACGGCGATCGCGCCGCCGTCTGGCAGGAGCAGGACCGCGGCGTCGGCAGCGTCGGGACGCCGCACGGTGCGCGACTGGACGAGGCAGTCGTACTGCTCGAAGACGGGACGGCGATCGGCGATGTTGGCGGAGCGCAGCAGTGCCGGCAGGATCGCGGCGGGGTCCTCCGTGTCGAGGGTGCGGCGCGGTGCCGGGTAGATCGGCGCACTCGGCTTCTCCGGCGCGAGGTCGTACAGCGGGCAGTCGTCGACCAAGGCCTCGACCGGCATGTCACCAACGACGTCGCCGCCCGACAGCACGCGCAGCCGGCCGGAGTCCGTCACCTCGCCGATCGCGGTCGCGGTCGTCTCCCACTTCGCGCACACCGCCAGCACGGCTTCCACCTGCGCCGGCTCGACGACGCACAGCATCCGCTCCTGCGACTCGGACACCATGATCTCGAATGGCTCCATCCCGGGCTCGCGCAGCGGCACGCGATCGGCGTGGATGTCGAGGCCGAGGCCGCCCTTCGAGGCCATCTCGGAGGAGGACGAGGTGAGGCCGGCGGCGCCGAGGTCCTGGAGCGAGACGAGCAGCTCGCGGTCGAGCAGCTCCAGCGAACACTCCATCAGCTTCTTCTCCGCGAACGGATCGCCGATCTGCACGGTCGGGCGCTTGTCCGCGTCGGCGTCGCCCAGCTCCGCGCTCGCGAGCACGGAGGCGCCGCCGATCCCGTCGCGTCCGGTGAGCGCACCGAACAGGATCAGCACGTTGCCGGGGCCGGTCGCGGCGCTGCGGATCAGCCGGTCGTGCTCGGCGACGCCCAAAGCCATCGCGTTGACGAGGCAGTTCTGCTCGTAGGGACCCTCGAAGTACAGCTCGCCGCCGATCGTCGGCACGCCGATCGAGTTGCCGTAGTGCCCGATCCCCGCGACCGCGTGCTCGAGCAGGTAGCGCGAGCGGGCCGACGCGGCGACCTCGCCGAAGCGCAGCGAATCGAGGATGGCGATCGGCCGCGCGCCGATCGCGAAGATGTCGCGCAGGATGCCGCC
>JBJMLB010000105.1:0-8453 GCA_045805465.1 Conexibacter sp.
CCGCCGCGGCCGGGCCGTCGCGGCCTGAGCGCGCAAGTCGCGAGCGAGCGGGTTCGCGGCCGTCACGCCGGCGGTGCGGCCGGCGAGGACGAGCGCGGCGGCCCCGGCTCGCATCCCGGCGGCGTCGCCGCGGGCGAGCGCTATGCGCGAGTCGTTCGACGCCATCACGACCTGCGCCACGGTACGGGCGTGGTGGTCCTTGGCGCTCAGGTCGTGGAGCGTCGTGAGCAGGACGACGAAGACCAGCAGGTGCAGACCGGCGAGCAGGCCGATCGCTAGGACGAGCCTCGTGCTGAGGCCACGCGTGCGGCGCATGGGAACACGCTACCCGCCCTGGCCAGCCCGGCGCGGCGGGGCCGGCCCGGTTCACTGACTCGATCGATGGGAATGATCCACCTGTCAGTTGGCAATCGAGACTCGGGGGCACCCATGTCCACTTCCGCTCCGGCACGCGTGTTGCTCGTCGCGAATCGCACGGCGGCAACCGACGGCCTGTGCGACGCCGTTCGAACGCGCGCCCAGCGCGGACCGTCCGCGTTTCACCTCGTCGTGCCCGCCCATCCGCACGGCCTGCACAAGGTCGTCGACCCGCAGGACGGCGACGAGGGCGAGGCCGAACATGTGCTCGCGGAGGCGCTGCCGCGGCTGAGCGAGGCGGCTGGAGCGCCGGTGACCGGACATGTCGGCGACCACGAGCCGCTGATGGCGATCGAAGACGCGGTCAACCGGGCGCCGTACGACGAGCTGATCATCTCGACGCTGCCTCGCAGGCTCTCTCGCTGGCTGCGCCTGGACGTGGTCAGCAAAGCGAGAGGGATGGGCCTGCCGGTGACGCATGTGGAGGCGTCTGAGGATCGCGTGGCGCAGACGAGCTAGGACCTTTGGCCCGGCTGCGCGCCGGGCTTCGGGCTCGGATGCTGCTGGCGGGCGGGTCCTGTCCGATCGGCGTGGTCGGTAGCCTGCCGAGCCGGATGCGCCTGGCGACCTTCCTTGCACCCGATTCGAGCGAGCCGCTTTCGGGCGAGGTTCGTGGCGAGCGCGTCGTCGCGTTCTCGGATGGCTCGACGGTGCTCGACCGCCTCGCGAGCGGTGATCGCGCGCCGGCGAGTGGGGCCGACTGGGCGCTTGCCGACGTGACGCTGCTGGCGCCGGTGCCGCAGCCGCGCGCGATCTTCGGGATCGGGCTGAACTATGCGGCGCATGCCGCCGAGACGGGCGCGGAGGTGCCCGCGGCGCCGATCGTCTTCATGAAGCTGCCGAGCTCGTCGGCGCCGCCCGGTGGGCCTGTGCGCTGTCCGGCGGTCGTCAGACGGCTCGACTACGAGGGCGAGCTGGCGGTCGTGATGGGAGCGAACGGCGCGATCGCCGGCTACGCGGTGGCCGACGACGTCAGCGCGCGCGACTTGCAGCGCCGCGAGCCGCAGTGGACGCGCGCGAAGGGCGCGGACGGCTTCTGCCCGTGGGGGCCGTGGGTGACGACGGCCGACGAGGTCCCCGACCCCGAAGACCTCGCCCTGCGCACGTGGGTCAACGGCGAGCTGCGGCAGGACAGCCGCACGTCCGACCTCATCTTCGGCTGCCGCGAGGTCGTCGACTTCATCGCCGAGACGTGCACGCTCGCGCCGGGGGACCTGATCCTCACCGGCACGCCGAGCGGCGTGGGCGCGTCGATGGACCCGCGCCGCTTCCTCGCGACCGGCGACGTCGTGCGGATCGAGATCGAGCGCCTGGGCGCGATCGAGCACGCGGTCGCGTAGCGCGACCGCGGGGGCGTCGCGCCTACGAGGCGAGCGTCGCGTCGACGGTGATCTCGGCGCTGCCGCCGAGCAGCAGGCGCGAGATCGGGCAGCCCTTGCCAGCGCCCTGTGCGGCCGCCTCGAACGCGGCGGCGTCGACCCCCGGCACGCGGCCGGTCACGGTCAGCGCCGAGCGGGTGACGGTCGGGGCGTCGTCGACTCTGTCGAGCGTCACGACGGCCGTCACGTCGAGCTGCTCGGGCTCGTTGCCGGCCTGCGTCAGCTCGTGCGAGAGCGCCATCGAGAAGCAGGAGGCGTGCGCGGCGGCGATCAGCTCCTCCGGGCTCGTCTTGCCGTCGGAGCGCTCGGTGCGCGAGGCCCACGTGACCGGCAGCTCGCCGAGCGCGCCGCTGCCGCTCGTGAGCGTGCCCTCGCCCGCGGCGAGGCTGCCCTTCCAGGTCGTCTGCGCGGTGCGCTCTGCGATCGGCATGCGGGTCCCCTTTCCCGTTCAGGTGATCAGTGGTGCTCGATGACGCGGTCGATCAGGCCGTACTCGACCGACTGCTGCGAGGTCAGGAAGCGGTCGCGCTCCATGTCCGTGTGGACTCTCTCCTCCGTCTGCCCGGTGTGGAGCGCGTAGATCTCGTCGATCCGCTTGCGCGTCTTGAGGATCTCTCTCGCGTGGATCTCGATGTCGGTCGACTGGCCCTCGAAGCCGGCCGACGGCTGGTGGATCAGGATGCGGCTGTTGGGCAGCGCGCTGCGCTTGCCTCTCGCGCCGCCGGTCAGCAGCAGCGAGCCCATCGACATCGCGATGCCGACGCACATCGTCTGCACGTCCGGCTTGATGAATTGCATCGTGTCGTAGATCGCGAGGCCCGCATAGATCGATCCGCCCGGCGAGTTGATGTAGATCGAGATGTCCTTCTCGGGGTCCTGCGACTCGAGGTGCAGCAGCTGCGCCACGACGAGGTTCGCGATCGTGTCGTCGACCGGCGAGCCGAGGAAGATGATCCGCTCGTTGAGCAGCCGGCTGTAGATGTCGAACTCGCGCTCGCCGCGCGCGGTGCGCTCGATGACCATAGGGATGAGGGGCATGGCGAGAAGGCTCGCACATCGGCGCGCTCGGCCGCGCGCTCCTCAGACGGTCAGGACGGCTGCGCCCTCGAAGGCCCCGGCGCGCAGGTCGGCGAGCGCCTGCTCGGCGTGCTCCAGCGGGTAGGTCGCGACGGTCGTGCGGACCGGAACCTGGGGCGCGAGCGCGAGGAAGGACGTGCCGTCCTCGCGCGTCAGGTTGGCGACGGAGCGGATCGACCGCTCGCGCCAGAGGTCCTCGTAGGGGAAGGAGGGGATGTCGGACATGTGGATGCCGGCGCAGACGACGGTGCCGCCCGGGGCGAGCGCGCGCAGGGCGGTCGGGACGAGCGGGCCGGCGGGGGCGAAGACGATCGCTGCGTCGAGCGGCTCCGGCGGCTGCTCGTCGCTCGTGCCGGCCCACACGGCGCCGAGCCCGCGCGCGAACGCCTGCCCGGCGTCGTCGCCGGGGCGGGTGAACGCGTAGACCTCGCGCCCTTGGTGGATGGCCACCTGGCAGACGATGTGCGCGGAGGCGCCGAAGCCGTAGAGGCCGAGGCGCTCGCCGTCGCCGGCCATCCGCAGCGCGCGATGGCCGATCAGGCCGGCGCACAGCAGCGGCGCGACCTGCAGGTCGGGGTAGTCCGCCTCCGGCGGGAGCGCGAAGCAGAAGCGGGCGTCGGCGACGGCCAGCTCTGCATAGCCGCCGTCGATGTCGCGCCCCGTGAAGCGCGCCTGCTCGCAGAGGTTCTCCCGGCCGCTGCGGCAGTAGCGGCACTCGCCGCAGGTCCAGCCGAGCCAGGGCACGCCGACGCGAGCGCCGACCGCGTGCGTTCCGGCTGCGTCGGGAATCAGCACCTCTCCGACAATCTGGTGGCCCAGCACGAGCGGCAGGTGTCCCGGCTCCAGCTCGCCGTCGCGCAGGTGCAGGTCGGTGCGGCAGATGCCGCACGCGCGCACGCGCAGCAGCGCCTCGCCCGGTCCGGGGATCGGATCCGGCAGCTCGGCGGCCCGCAGCGGCTCCTGCGGCGCCTGGAGCACCATCGCGCGCATGGTCACATGATGGCGCGACGCGCAAGCACCGAGCAACCGTGGTGGCTTGCTACTGCGCCAGCCGCTCGAGCGCGCGCTGGTTCTCGGCTATCAGGCGCCGCAGGCGAGCCTGAAACTGCTTGTCCGCGCGACGGCCCTTGATGCGCTCGTCGATCGCGACGCGGATCGCCTCGGAGACGGGCACGTCGTCGACGCGCGCCATCGCCTCGAGATCCGCCGCGAGCTCGTCGCTGAGCCGCAAGGTCATGGTCTTCGGCATCCCGCCGGGCAGTATAGCCACCACTAAACACTTGGTGCTGAGCATCACAGATTGATGCTGTCTTGGTAGCGTGCCATCGTGCTATGGAAAAGCTGACCATTGAAGACCTGCTGCTCATCGCCGAGGCGGTCCTGGGGATCTCGGCCGAGCGCCTCGCGCGGGCCGCGCAGCTCGGCGCGGCGGCCTCCGCCCTCGCGGCGCCCTTCGCCGCCGACGGCGACGGCGATCGCCACCCCGAACTGGGAACAAAGGCGGCGATCCTCTGCTCGAGGCTCGTGCGCAATCACCCACTGCCCGACGGCAACAAGCGGGTGGCGCTGCTGGCGATGCTGGAACTGGTGGCACGCAAGACGGTATCTGGAGACCACCGCTCGGCGGGCAGGACGAAGTCGCCGCCACGATCGAGCGCCTGGCCGCGCGCGAGCTCTCCGAAGCGGCCTTCGCCGCTTGGGTGCGAGCACGGGTGAGAAGCCCTTAGCCTCGAACTGACGACCGTGCGACCACTTCGTCGACGCCCGCCCTCGAGCTGCCGGGACTGACGAAGCGCTACGACGACGGTCTCCTGGCTTGTGCCGATCGCAGCCCTCGTGCTCGCGCTCGGCGTCACCGCGCGCTGCCGCCGTCATGGTCGCGTGGAGCTCGTGGCAGTTCGCCACCGGCCGCAAGCTGAAGGCCTAAGCTCCTCCGCGATGTTCCCGGTCAACGTGCCCAACGTCCTGACGGTCTTCCGGATCCTGCTCGTGCCGGTGCTCGTCGTCGCGCTGCTCGATGCGACCTCGAGCGGGGACCTGCTCGCCGCGATCGTGTTCGTCGTCGCGTCGCTGACCGACCTGCTCGACGGTTACCTCGCCCGCACGCGCAACGCGGTCACGACGTTCGGCAAGCTGATGGATCCGATCGCCGACAAGCTGCTGATCATCGCGGCGCTCGTCGCGCTCGTCTCGCTCGACCGGCTGGCGGCGTGGGTCGCGATGGTGATCATCGCGCGCGAGTTCGCCGTCACGGCGATGCGCATGGCCGCCGGCGCGCAGGGCGTCGTGATCGAGGCGAGCATGTTCGGGAAGGCGAAGACGGTGCTGCAAATCGCGATGGTGCTGGCGCTGATCGCCGCCGGCGACGACAGCCCGCTGTGGCTCGATCTGCTCGTCGACGCGACCGTCGTGGTGACGGTCGCGTCGGGGGTCGACTACTTCCTCGGGCTGCGCCGCCGCCTCGGGGAACGCGACCGCGCGACGGTCGACGGCGCGGCCTGAGGTCCGTCCCCCCCCCGGCCGCTCAGCGAAGCGGCTTGCGCCAGGTCGTCTGCTGCCATACCGGCCGCAGTCCGACCGACGCGTACGGCTCCGGGACGTCGGGTCCTGCGTCGCCGACGGGCACCACGACCGTCTCGATGCCCCGCTTGCGCATGTGCGCGAACGCTTCCAGGAGCAGCGCGCGTCCGAGCGGCTCGAAGCGCTCGCCGCGACCGACGGCCAACTGCACGACGGTCCCGTCGGCGTCGTTCCAGCTCTCGCAGATCGCAACGCCGATCGGCTGCTCGCGGCGCGTCGCGAGCACGCAGAGGCCAGCGTCGAGGCGCTCCTCGGCGAGGTGCTCGGCGTGGAAGCGGTCGAGCGCGAGCGGCTCGCCGTCGGGGCCGGCCGCCTCGGAGCGCTCGAGCAGCGCGAGCACCTCGGCGACGCTGCCGTCGTCGTCGAGCGCGGTCGTGGCTACGCCCGACGGCCAGTCGGGCGGCTCCGGCGCGACGTCAAGCGGGCGCTCAAGCCGCCACGTCTGCCACAGGGGCGCGTATCCGGCCAGCTCGAGCGGGCGCTCGGCGAGGCGGTCGCCCGCAACCACGCGCTGATGCAGCTCGACCGCGCCGAGCTCCGCCGCGCGCGCCTCCACCAGCTCGCGCAAGTGCGATGCGAGCCCCCGACCGCGGGCGCGCGGATGCACGCGCACTTCCGCCTCGGGCGGCGCGACGAACGCGTAGCCGATCGTCTCCCCGCCGCTGTCCTCGGCGATCCACACGTCGCGCGCGAGATCCGTGCCGGGGCGGTCCCAGTCCTCCATCACGTCCGCCAGCTCGCGGTCGGAGCGTCCCGTGTCGGCGACCTGGCAGGCGGTGGTGAGGACGAGCACGGCGACCGCGTCCTCGTCGCTGCCCGCCGGGTGGTGCAGCCGCACGCCCGCCGGAAGATCCACTAGTGGCTCCTCCTACGCGCCGGCGCCGTCGAGCCAGGCGCGGCGCGAGACATGGACCGTCGACGTCTCGCCGCTCGCCAGCTCGCGCCGCACCTCGCCGAGCAGCCCGAAGCGCTCGGCGACGACGTTGTGCTGATGGATCGTCTCGAGGTTCTCCTGGCGGGCGGAGACGAACGCCGCATCGGCCAGCGCGGGGAAGCGCTCGACCACGCCGCCGATCATCTCGCGCACGCAGTCCTCGACGAAGCGCGGGCGGCGGTGGGCCTTCTCGACGACGGCCGCCTCGTCGCTGCGCTTCATCAGCTCGTAGATCTCGGACGACATCGAGCCCTCGACGATGTCGAGCAGCGTGCGCGCTTCGATCTCGTCCTCGCACTCCTCGGTGCAGCCGATGTGGAGCGTCCCGAGGCCGCGCTGGTTGTGCGTCGCGACGGGCACGTGCTCGAAGATCCGCTCGATCTCGTCGTCGGTGAAGCCGTCTGCGGCGAGCCGCTCGCGCGAGCTGCCGGCGACCAGCTGCTGCGCGCAGGGGCAGGCGGTCATGCCCTGCGCGGCGACGCCGACGAGCCGTCGCGTGCCGCGCTCGGAGGCGAGCGCCGAGCCGTAGAGCGTGTAGATCTCCTGCGTCTGGATGCCGGAGATCGGGGCCGGCTTGTGCTCGGGGTAGCGCGCCGTGATCGTGACCTCGGCGGTGCGCGCGCCCTGGCGGTCGCGCACGCGCTCGGCGACGCGCTGGGCGAGCGTCTCGGCCTTGAAGGTCGCCTCGCCGAGGATCACCTCACCGATCGCCTCGTTGACGACCTCCTCGAAGCGCGACATGTGCGCGCCCTTCTGCTGCGGGCCGAGGTCGACGAAGCACTCGATCTGCGCGGAGAAGATCTGCTCCGCGCCGTCCTGTCTGATGCGGATGACCTTCTCGACGCCGGTGACGCCGACGCGCGAGAGGCTGACGTGCAGCGTCGGACGCTGGGCCTGGACGTCAGGCGCGGCGATGGAGGCGGTCCGGGAGCTCGACATCCCGGCCAAGGGTAGCGAGCCGGGCGTCCTCGCCCCCGGTGACCGTGGTCGACGCGCCATCTGTTGCAGCGCTCGCGCGGCTACCGACAGTGCTCCGCCATCTTTGTGGTATCACTCCGCACAGGCTGCAAGTCGCCTCCACGCTCATGGGCGGGAGAGCACGAATGGCTCAGCCCATCGCGGCAGACGCCGCGAACGTAGCGTTCAAGTTACGAGGTGCAGTGAGGAGAGGGGGGCTCGCGTTCGCGCGGGTCCGAATCGCGTCTCGATAGGAACGACAACGTGACGGAGAAGGCGGCAGTGCTGTCGGCGGAGGAGACGCCGTTGCTCGAGCTGGAGGAGCTGCGGACCCTTATCGCCGAGGGGCAGGAACGGGGGTATTTGACCTTCGAGGAGATCTCCGGATGCCTCGAGGAGGTCGATGTCACGAAGGAGCAGATCACGGATCTGCACGCTCACTTGGAGGAGCACGGCATCGACGTGATCGAAGCCGACGGTCGCCCAGGTGCGGCGGCCGAGGGGGGAGCGACTGAGGGCGCTGAGCGTCCCGAGCCATTGGCGAAGTCCAAGCGCCCGGAAATCGACCTGACGGTGGAGCCGAGCCTCGACTCGCTGCGGCTGTACCTGCGGTCGATTGGTCGCGTGAGCCTTCTCACCGCAGAGCAGGAGGTCTATCTGGCGCAGCGCATCGAGCGCGGCGACATGACGGCCAAGCAGCAGATGATCGAGGCGAACCTGCGCCTCGTCGTCTCGATCGCGAAGGGGTACCTCGGGCGCGGCCTGACGTTCCTCGACCTGATCCAGGAGGGCTCGCTCGGCTTGATCCGCGCGGTCGAGAAGTTCGACCATCGCCGCGGCTTCAAGTTCTCGACGTACGCGACGTGGTGGATCCGCCAGGCGGTCACCCGCGCGATCGCCGACAAGGGGCGGACCATACGCATCCCGGTCCACATGGTCGAGAAGCTCAACAAGGTCGTGCACGTCGAGCGCCAGCTCGTTCAGACGCTCGGCCGCGAGCCGACGCCGGAGGAGATCGCGCTCGAGCTCGACTGCCCGGTCAGAGAGGTCCGCGACATCCTGCGGATGGCCCAGCAGCCGGTCTCGCTCGAGAAGCCGATCGGCGAGGA
>JBJMLB010000106.1:0-9408 GCA_045805465.1 Conexibacter sp.
GAGCCGGCGACCGTCATGGGCGCCTCCAAGGCGCTGGCGGAGTGGGCCGTGGAGGCGGCCGACGCCCGTTACGACGACACCGCGTTCTGCTCGGTGCGCTTCGGCAACGTGCTCGGGTCCTCCGGCTCGGTGGTGCCGATCTTCCGTCGCCAGATCGTCAACGGCGGCCCGGTGACGGTCACGGATCCCGCGATGACCCGGTTCTTCATGACGATCCCGGAGGCCGTGCAGCTCGTCATCCGCGCGGGCTCGCTGGCCGCGGGCGGCGAGGTGTTCGCGCTGGAGATGGGCGAGCCGGTCTCGATCATGGAGCTGGCCCAGGACATGATCCGGTTCTCCGGCCTGGAGCCGGGGCGCGACATCGCCATAGAGATCGTCGGCCGGCGGCCGGGCGAGAAGCTGCACGAGCAGCTGTTCAACCGCTACGAGCAGCCGCAGCCGACGCCCGCGCAGAAGATCACGCGAGCCGTCCGGCCCGCGATAGATCCTGCGTGGGTGGAGTACGTGTTCGACAAGGTCTCCCTGCTCGTGGCCGAGGGGGACGCGGCAGGCCTGGCGGCCGCCGTGGCGGAGCTCGCGGGGGCCCGCACGGCGATCGTCGAGGCGTCCTCGGAGTCGCCGGGCGGAGCGGCCGCCCTAGACTAGGCCGCGAGCTCCATGGTTCTGCTCGCGTTCTCGCTCCAGAGCGAGATCGAGAAGTACGGCGCCTACGTCAGCATCGCGTCCTTCTTCGGTCTCGCCATCCTCTCGCTGCTCTACTTCGCCCAGGCGCGCGAGGTCAAGCGCCTGCGCGAACAGCAGCATCGCGAAGAGGGCGAGCCCGATCGCCGCGGCAAAGCCGACGTACGCGCCGATCTTGTCGACGAAGTCTTGGACTGAGAAGGCGAAGATCACGGCCAGGGGAGAGCCGACGCGGGCATCAGACGTCCGACGAGGGTACCCCGACGGCCGGACCGGCGTCCCGCCGGACCGCGGCGGTCTGGTCCCCGGTCGGCGGGCCGGAGCGGCCGCCCGCCGGAGCGGCCGCCCGCACGGCCGACAGCTCGCTCACCTTCGCCGCCAGCGCCGCGGCGTCGTCCTCCAGCACGAAGAGGTTGACCTCGTCGAACGTGCGCTCGACCCACTCGGGGTCGAGCCGCGGCCGGTCGGCGCGCAGGATCTTCTCCGCCGGGGTCGGCTGCGGGCGCTCGAACGGGTTGAACAGCTCCTCGTGCAGCTTCTCCCCCGGCTTGGCGCCCACGACCTCGATCGCGATGTCCTTGTCGGGCTCGTAGCCGGACAGACGGATCATCGCCTTCGCGAGGTCGACGATCAGCACCGGCTCCCCCATCTCCAGCACGAACAGCTCGCCGGAGCGCTCCGAGAGCGAGCCGGAGCGGATGATCAGCTGCACCGCCTCCGGGATCGTCATGAAGTAGCGCTGCATCCGTGCGTCGGTGACGGTGACGGGGCCGCCCGCGGCGATCTGGCGACGGAAGATCGGCACGACCGAGCCGGAGGAGCCGAGGACGTTGCCGAAGCGGACGGTCGCGAAGCGCGTGCCGGGGTGACGTTCGGCCGCCGCTTCGACCGCCCACTCGGCGAGCGCCTTCGAGGCGCCCATCACGGTCGCGGGGCTGACGGCCTTGTCGGTCGAGACGAGCACGAACGTCTTGACGCCGAGCTCGCCGGCGATGCGCGCGACGAGGCGCGTGGCGAGCGCGTTGTTGCGCACCGCCTCGACGGGGTTCAGCTCCATCATCCCGACGTGCTTGTAGGCGGCGGCGTGGAAGACGATCGCCGGACGGTGCTCGGCGAGCACCTCCCGCATGCGCTCCTCCTCCTTGCAGTCGGCGAGCACGGGCACGGCGGTGCGCACGTGGCGCTCGTCCTCCAGCTCGCGCGCGATCTCGAACAGGTTGTCCTCGGCGTGGTCGACGAGCACCAGCTTGCGTGGGCCGACGCGCGCGATCTGGCGGCACAGCTCGCCGCCGATCGAGCCGCCGGCGCCGGTCACGAGCACGACCTGATTGGCGAGGTAGGCGCCGACGCGGTCGAGTTCCATGCGGACCGGCTCGCGGCCGAGCACGTCCTCGACCTGCAGCTCGCGCAGCTGGCGCATGACTCTGACGCCGCCGCCGTTGCCGTCCTGCAACAGCTCGAAGACGGTCGGCAGCGTGCGGACGGGAATCCCGCGCGGGCGGCAGGCGGCGACGATGCGACCGCGCAGCATGCCCGGTGCGGAGGGGATCGCGATGATCACCTCGTCGGGCGCCATCGTGTCGAGCACGCGTCTCAGGTCGGCGTCCGAGGTGGTGCCGAGGACTCTCAGGTGGTGCTCGTCCTTCATGCCGCGCTTGCGCGGGTCGTCGTCGACGAAGCCGACGGGACTCAGGCCAAGGTCCGGGTTGCGGAGCAGCTCGCGCACCACGAGTCGGCCGCCGTCGCCGCCGCCGACGATGAGGACCGTGCGCGCGCCCTTCTTCATGCGCGGGCCGCGGCCGGCGCGACCCTCGAAGACGAGGTGCGCGAGGAAGCGCACGCCGGCGGTCAGGAAGAGCGTGAGCAGGATCCACATCGCGGCGACGCCCATCGGCATCCCCACGGCCAGCTCGACGCCGTTGGCCGCCGGCTTCTGCACCGGGTGCAGGAAGGCGATCCCGCCGATCACGAGGATCGCCGAGACGACGACCGCGCGCACGAGCGCCTCGTAGTCGCGTTGGCCGACGTAGGTCCACAACCGTTGGTACAGGCCGAAGGCGGCGAACACGACGATGCAGAGCGGGACGACCCACAGGATCGTCTCGTCGCGCAGCAGGTCGTACCGAGGGGGGATCCCGTTGTCGAAGCGCAGCTCGAACGCGAGCATGTACGCGAGCGCGACGAGCCCACCGTCCACGATCAGCTGCACGAGGGACTGACGGTGGACCGGGAACGCCCCAGAGCGATACCACCGGCGCATTGAGGGGATTCTACGGAGATGTCGCCGCTTCGCCTCAGAATCGGTGCGAACGCGTGTAGATCCGTTGCAGGGGGCGGTCGCAGGCTCCGGCGGTGTCATGGCCGCCGCGTGTCGGGGAGCTGCTTCCGACCGAAGCCCGACGGCACAGTGGGCTGTGGGGTGCTCGTGCCAGTGCGCGGTGTGCGCATCCACGAGAACCGTGTGGTGGCTGTAACCACGGGCTGGGAGCTGCGCTACGTTGGAGATCGGCCCCGGCTCGTGACCGCTTACATCGGAGATCTCTGAGGAGAACATGCCCTACGCACACGGAATCGAGGAGATCGACTGCGTCCGCTTCACGAAGCGGATCGGCAGATGGCCGGCCGGCACCGAAGGCACCGTGGTGAACACGCACCGCGACGAGGTCGAGGTGGAGATCGTCGACCGAACATCGGGTCGCACGCTTGACATCGTCGACGCGCCGGTCGACTCCGTCGAGGTCACGTGGCTGCAGGGAGTGACAGCAGTCGTGTGAAGTCGCGCGGGTCGCGGCGGATGCGCTGCGACGCGCCGGAATCGGCCCCGCCCGCGGCACGCTTGGCGACGACGACCTCGGCCGGATCGCGCAGCAGCTTCAACCGGCCCTCGGCGATCAGCCGCTCGTCGACAGCGCCGAGTCTGCCCTCGAAGGACGAGAAGACGGGGGTGCCGAGCGCGACGGCCTCGCGGTTCATCGTGCCGCCGGCGCTGATGACGAGGTCGGCGTAGGCGATCAGCGACTGGGCGTCGATCGCGCGCTCGGGGATCGTGAAGCCGCCGGCCGCCGTCAGCTCGGCGCGCTGCTCCGGCGTGCGCGGCAGCACGACCGCTTGGGCGCCCTCGTCGCGCAGTTTCTGCAGCACGGCGCCGAACGTATCGTGCTCGAAGCGGTGGTACAGCGAGACGACGGGCGGGGTGCGGACGACGACGATCGGCTGCGCCGCGTCGAGTCCCAGCTCGTCGAGCACCGCCGGGTCGGGCTCGAAGTCGGCGAGGTAGTACTCCTCCTTCAGGCCGGCGTACTGGTAGAGCTTGCGTGCGCTCGCGCCGTAGCGCGCGAGCCGCTCCGGCGGGATCGCCTCGGGCACGACGACCGCCTGCGCGAGGCGGCAGTTGACGGTGTGCTGGACGGTCGCCCACTCGTAGTCGAACGTCGTGCTGCACGGGATCCGCAGCAGCGCGGCGGCGACGGTCACGTCGTTGGAGCCGTGGCCGAGCGCGAGGTCGAACCGACCGTGGCGGCGCGCCCAGCGCACGAGCGCGCCGGAGCGCTGCGCGAGGCCGAGCCCCTTCGCGGCCAGCTTTCCGCCGCGGTGGCGGCCGATCGCCGTGCACTCGATCCCGAAGCGCTCGCACAGCGCGAGCGTCTGCGCGAAGTCGCGTGCCGTCACGTGCACCTCGTGGCCGTCGGCGCGCAGCACGTCGATCACGGGCCGCATGACAAGCACGTGGGGGGAGTTCGTGAGGTCGATCCAGACGCGCATGCGCTCAGCTCAGCCGGGGATGAGAAACGTTTTGACCCCGCTATGCGGGGCGAAAGTGTCGCTCATGCGGCGAGCGCCGCGCGGACGGCCGCTACGACCTCGTCGACGGCGGCGCGATCGAGCAGCGGGTTCATCGGGATCGCGAGGTGGGTGCGGGCGAGCTGGTCGGTGACGGGCAGCGAGAGGTCGGCCGGGACCCAAGGCGCGAGCGCGGCCTGGCGGTGCAGCGGCGTGCGGTAGTAGCCGCGGGCGCCGACGCCGGCGGCGTTCAAAGCGGCCTCCAGCTCGGAGGCGCGCTCGTGGCGCACGACGAACAGGTGCCAGGCGGGCGCCGCGCCCGCGGTCGGGACGGGCAACGCGACCAGCTCCGCGAGTCCGGCGTCCGCGTAGTGCGCGCCCGCCGCGCGACGACCGTCCGACCACGCGTCCAGCCGCGGCAGCAGGACACGCAGGATCGCCGCCTGCAGCTCGTCGAGTCGCGAGTTCCAGCCGATCCGCTCATACGTGACCTTGTCGCGCGAGCCGTGGAAGCGCAGCACGCGCGCTGTCTCCGCGAGCGCGTCGTCGTCGGTCGCGATCGCGCCGCCGTCGCCGAAGCAGCCGAGGTTCTTCGAGGGGAAGAAGGAGAACGTCGCGAGCGTGCCGAGCGAGCCGGCGGCGCGGGCGAGCGGCGAGCGCTCGGCCGGCGCGGGCGCGGACGGGTCGAGCCGCGCCCCGGCAGCTTGGGCCGCGTCCTCGACGACCGGCACGCCGAGCGCGGCGATGTCCGGGATCGGCGCCGGGTTGCCGAACAGGTCGACCGCGATCACCGCTCTCGTGCGTGGCGTAAGCGCGGCGCGCACTGTCTCGGCGGTGGCACACATCGTGTCCGGGTCGACGTCGCAGAAGACCGGGACCGCGCCCGTCGGCGGGATCGCCTCGGCGCTGGCGTAGAAGGTGAAGGACGGCACGACCACCTCGTCGCCGGGACCGACGCCGAGCGCCTGCAGCGCGATCGTCAGCGCGTCGGTGCCGTTCGCGACGCCGACGACATGGCGCACGCCGAGGTACGCCGCGAGCTCGCGCTCGAACGCCTCGACCTCGGGGCCGAGTATGTAGACGCCGCCGTCCAGCACGCGCGCGATCGCGGCGTCGATCTCCGCGCGCAGCGGCGCGACCGGCGAGACGGTGTCGAACAGGGGGACGGCCATCGCCGCGCGAACCCTAGCGACGGGCCGTCGGACCGGAGACCCGCGGTGAGCCGACGCGGCGCGGCAGCACGCTCAGCGCCGGCTCAGCGGGGCAGCGGGCGACGCCGCCGGGATCGGACCCTGCGGCGTGAGGCTCGAGCCGTCCCAGCGATAGGTCACCTCGGCGGTGCCGCCGGTCGGGACGTCGACCTGATCGGCCGGTCTGTAGAGGCCGTAGCTGAGCGTGACGCTGTCGTCGCTCTGCGCGGCGACCTCGATCGCGGCGCTCGGATCCTTCGTATCGGTGCCGATGAACGTGTCGCCGACGAAGAAGAACGCCTGCTCGGCGCGCGGGTCGGCGCTGCGCGAGACGCCCAGCAGAACCTTCAGCTGCTGGCCCGGACGCCAGTCTCTCTCGCCGAGCGGGGCGTATCCGCGCGCGTCGAGCGCCTGCTCTGCGGCCGCGAGCGTCAGCGGCGCGCTCGGGTCCGCCCGGGTGGTCGAGACGGTGGTCGTGGTCGGCGTCGTCGCGGCGACGGTCACCGTCTTCGTCACGGTCGCCGCGACGGGGAAGCTCGCGGGCTCGTCGCCGCCGCCGCAGCCGGCCGACGCGAGCAGCACGAGGGCAGCGGGCGCGAGCGCGGACAGAATGCGGCGGCGGGACTGCACCCGTCCGGCGTTCGTCGCTGCCCGGCGTTTCCCTCCCGGAGACGGGCGGACGGCATCGCTCGGACGCGGCCGGGGACGGCATCGCTCGGACGCGGCCGGGGACGGCATCGCTCGGACGCGGCCGCCCCGAGGGTGCGGCGCCGTTAGGCTTCTCCGGTGCTCGTCCTCGCCTCGATCACCGAGTCGCTCGCGAACTTCGCGACCGACGTCGTCGACAAGATCGGCCTCGCCGGCGTGTTCGTGCTGATGACGCTCGAGAGCGCCTGCATCCCGATCCCGTCCGAGGCGACGATGCTGTTCGCCGGCTTCAACGTCGCCAGAGGCGAGTACTCGCTGATCGCCGCGACGCTCGTCGGCGCGACCGCGAACCTCGTCGGCTCGTGGATCGCGTACGGCGTCGGGTACTTCGGCCGCGTCGAGCTGGTCGAGCGCCACGGCAGAAAGCTGCACATCTCGCCGAAGCACCTCGCGACGGCCGACCGCTGGTTCGCCGAGCACGGCGAGGCGACCGTCTTCTGGACGCGCATGATGCCGATCGTCCGCACGTTCATCTCGCTGCCGGCCGGCGTCGCGCGGATGAACTTCCTGCGCTTCTCGATCTTCACGTTCCTCGGTGCCCTCCCCTGGGTCTTCGCGCTCACCTTCATCGGCAAGCAGGCGGGCGCCAACTGGGAGGACTGGAAGAACCGGCTGCACTACGTCGACTACGCGTTCGCCGTGGCGATCGTCGCCGCGATCGCGTACTACGGCGTGCGCTGGTGGCGCCGCCGCCGCCGCGGCGGTACCGGAGAGCCGCCGGCGGACGGGCGCGTCGACCCGACCTCCGAGCCGGCGGCCGACGTCCCCGCGTGAGCGCCGGAGAGAGCGAGTCGCTGCCGCTGCGCGAGGCGCTCGCGCTCGGCGTGCTGCACGGTCCCGCTGAGCTGCTGCCGATCTCCTCCTCCGGCCACGTCGCGCTCGTGCCGTGGCTCGCCGGCTGGCACTACTGCGAGCTGGACGCCGAGCTGCGCAAGGCGTTCGAGGTCGCGCTGCACGCCGGCACGGCGGCGGCGCTGCTGATCGGCCTGCGGTCGGAGGTTGGGGAGACGGCGCGCGGGCTCGACCGGCGGCGGCTGACGCTGCTGGTGCTGTCGTTCGCGCCGGCCGGCGCGCTCGCGTTCCTGTTCGAGCGCCCGATCGAGCGCCACCTCGGCACGCCGGCGACGACCGCCGCCGGACTTGTGCTCGGCGCGCTCGCGATGGCGGCCGCCGACGGCGCGCCGCAGGAGCGCGTGCGCGAGTCGGCGACAGCGATGGATGGGCTCGCGCTCGGCGTCGGCCAGGCGTGCGCGCTGGTGCCGGGCGTCTCGCGCAACGGGGCGACGCTCGCCGCGGCCCGCTGGCGGCGCTTCACGCGCGAGGACGCGAACGTGCTCTCCCGCCATGCGGCGCTGCCGCTGATCCTCGCGGCGACCGGGCTGAAGGGCGTGCGGCTGTGGAAGCGGGGGCTGCCGCGCTCGGTTCACGCGGCGTTTGCGCTGGGGACGGGCGCGTCGTTCGCGTCCACGCTCGCTTCGACATGGTTGATCAAGCAGGTCGAGCGGGATCGCTCGCTGGTGCCGTATGCGGTGTATCGGCTCGGACTCGCGGGCGTCGTCGCGGCCACGCTGCTGCGCCGCCGGCGCGCGAACGACTGAGGGTCGTCAGACCCCCCGCGCCGGGCCGTCGGGACGCCACGGCACCACGGCCAGTGCGCCGGCGCCGGGCATGAAGAAGTGGCCGCCCTCCCATGTGAGCGCCACGCACACGACCGCGAGCGCGAGCGCCGCCAGCATTCGCGTGCGTTCGCGCGTCGCGGTCGCCGCGAACGCGATCGCCGCGATGCCGACGAGCCAGCCGAGCAGCAACGGCCATGCATCCCCGCCGACAGCGACGAGGACCGCCCACCAGCCGGCGACCGCCAGCAGGGGCGGCACGAGCCGGGCGCGCATTGGAGGGCGGCGGTCGTTCATGTCTCTCGGCACATTCTTGCGTTTGCTCGTCTCTCAAGCGATCGCGAATACGGCCGATTACATGGATGATCGCCCATGGTCCCGCGCCCCGACACCGCCGCCTCCCCCAGATCGCAGCTCGTGCTGCGCGGCGAGCACGGCGGCGTGCACTCGCTCGCTCACGTCAACGACGGGCTGGGCGCGGCGCTCGCGGTGCGCGGGTACGAGCTCGTGCGGCGCGACCCGCGCAGCGGACAGCTGCCGCTCGCCTGCCCGACGATCACGCACTCGTGGCCGCCTGACTTCGCCCCCGGCAGCGAGGGCCCGACGATCGCGATCCTGCCGTGGGAGGTGGGCGCGCCGCCGCGGGCATGGGTGCATGCGGTGCGCGAGCGCGTCGACCGCGTGTGGGTGCCGAGCGCGTTCGTGCGGGACGGCTACGTCGCTGGCGGGATGCCGCCGGGGATCGTGGACGTGGTTCCGAATGGGGTAGACCTGGAGCGCTTCGCGCCCGCCGGTCCGGTGCGTGCGATCGGCGGGGGCGGAGCCGATGCAGCGTGCACGTTCCTGTTCGTCGGCGGCACGATCTGGCGCAAGGGGATCGACGTGCTGCTCGCCGCGTGGGCACGCGCGTTCGGGCCGGGCGACGACGTGCGACTGGTCGTGAAGGACTTCGGCGTCGAGACCTCCTACAAGGGCCAGACCTCCGGCGACGACGTGCGCTCGCTCGCGGCGCGCGACGACGTCGCGCCCGTGACCTACCTGACCGAGGACCTGCCGGCGGCGGAGCTGCCGGCGCTCTATCGCGCCGCCGACGTGGTCGTGCTGCCCTATCGCGCCGAGGGCTTCTGCCTGCCGGCGCTGGAGGCGATGGCGTGCGGCGTGCCGGTGATCCACACCGCCGCCGGCCCGACGGGCGAGTTCTGCCCGCCCGACGCCGGCTGGGCGCTCAGCTCGCGCCGCGCCGAGTTCGAGGCGCGCACCTACGCCGGCCCGACCGCGGGCCCCGCCTGCGCGCTCGAGGTCGACCCGGACGTGCTCGCCGCCGCCCTGCGCGCCGCCGAGCGCCCGCGGGTCGCGGGCCGGCACCAGGTCGCCGGTCAGGCCGTCGACGATCGTCTCGTTGAGCCCGCCCATCGCGGTGCCGACGATCGGCA
>JBJMLB010000107.1:0-9817 GCA_045805465.1 Conexibacter sp.
CGCGGGGCTCAGCGCGTTCGCGGGCGAGCGGACGCGGGCGGCGCTCGGCCGCCGCACCGGCCTGCCGGATCCGCTGATCGCCGTGGTCGAGGACCTCGTCGCGATCGGCGTCGCGCTCGCGGCGGCGCGTCAGGCCGCCGACGCCCGCTGAGCCTGCTCCTCCGGCAATCCGACGCCTCGGGCGCGCAGACGCGGGCGCTCGTGCTGCTGCCGCGCCGAGCGCCGGCTCAGGTGGCGATCCGCTCGACCGGCTCGTCCTCGTCGAGCAGCCGGTCAAAGCGATCCTCGTAGACGCCGGCGTAGCCGAGCAGCCAGCGGGCGCTGGGGATCGGGTCCTCGTAGACCCACAGCGCGTCGTCCGATCGAGTGCCGCCCGCCTCGACGGTGCGGTACGTCGCGTCTCCCTTGAACGGACAGCGGGTGCGTCTCTCGCTCGGGCGCAGCAGCTCCGCGCGTGCGTCGGCGAGCGGGACGTAGAGGCGCGGCCGGATGCCCGTCTCGTGCAGCAGGATCGCGTCGCGCGTATCGACGACGGTCTCGCCGCCGAGCTCCAGCCGGACGCGGCGGCCGAGCGGCGCGTGAGTGACGTCGTGACCTCGGGGCATGCCCTGAGGGTAGCCATGCGGCGCAGGAGCGCTCCGTCGTTGCGAGGCTGCCGATGCGATGCCGGCTTCCGCTGCTGCACGACCGCTGCCCCGCCCTGCACGTCGCGTTCGGCGAGCGCCCGATGCCGGTGCGGCGCCTGAGCGCCCCCGCCGACGAACCACGGCTGGCGACCGCCGTCTACCGGGGACGCGCTCAGCCGAGCGGAGCGCTGACGCGCGCCGCGGGGGCATGCATGTGCATGCCCCCGCCCGTGTGCGTCCGTCTGGCGCGACCGAACACGACGACCGGGCTCGTCGCCAGGGGCGTCCAGCCGTCCTTCCCGACGAGCACCGCACGCACGCGCGCCGGCCGGTGCACCGCGAAGCTCGCCTGCGACCGGTAGTTCAGCCGGGCACGCGCGATCGTCCACCAGCCGAAGCGCTCGGGCAGGTCGACCTGGAGCATGACGCGGGCATTGGGCATGTTCGGCACCACCGTCACCACGACACCGCGTCTCGTCTTGCGCAGCTGCACGCCGCGCTCGCTCACCAGCAGCCGGCGCGTCTGGCTCACGTCCGCGCCCGACACCGCCCGGAAGGCGCTCGTCGACTCGGCCGCGACCGTCGCTCTCCAGCTGCCGTCCGGCGCCGGGGACACGCTCGCGACGGTCGCGAAGGCCCCGCCGCCGACACTGCGCTGGACCGACACGGGCTGCGTGACGTCGGCTGTCCGGCCGCTGAACGCGACCTGCTCCCCGACCGCGACGACCGACGTCGGCAGCGGCCCGAGGATGACCCACCGCACGTCGACCTCGCCGACCATGCCGGCGTGGAACGTGCAGTGGTACGCGTAGGAGCCGGGCTGGTCGAAGGCCCGCGAGAAGGCGGCGCCGGGGGCCAGCGAGCCCGAGTCGAACAGCCCCGTGTCGGACGTGACCGTGTGAACGCGCGCGCTGACGTTCGACCACGAGATCGTCTCCCCCGGCAGCAGGTCGAGCTGCGACGGGGAGAAGGTGTCGAATCGGACGTCGACCGGGTGGGTTGCGGCGCCGGCGCCTGTCGCGAGCGAGCCCAGCAGCCCGAGCGCGACGACCGTCGCTGTCAGTACGCGCCTCATCCGCGCGAGACCTGGTAGGTGCCGATCATGCCGCGCATCATGTGGTCCTCGACGTGGCAGTGGTAGAGCCACGTGCCGGGCTCGTCCTCGCGCCAGCGGAAGCGGAAGCTCTCGGCCGGGCCGACCGTCTGCGTGTCGCGCGGGCGGCCGTCCGGTCCGATCCAGCGATGGCCGTGGACGTGGAAGGTGTGGAAGTCCGAGCCCATCGTCATCACGTCCCACTGCACGATCTGGCCGACGGTCGACTTGAAGACCGGCGTGTTGCCGACGAACGCGCGGCCGTCGATCGCCATGAACTTGCCGAACGGCGAGAAGACGACCAGGAACTCGCGATCGGGCGCGCGCTCGTGCCGGCCGAGGATCGACAGCATCCCGAACATGCCGCCGTCGATCGAGTGCATCATCGACGGCGAGTGGTCGTGGTAGGACCACACGCCGACCGAGTCCTCGCCGGCCGTGAGCCGGTAGGTCCAGGTCTGACCGACCTTCACCTCGGCGTCACCTCCCGAGACGCCGGGAACGTAGGCGCCGTCGGAGCTCGGGCGGTAGTGCACGCCGTGGAAGTGCATCGAGTGCGGCTCGCGCCGCAGCGTGTCCAAGTTCTTGAAGTGGATCCGCAACTGGTCGCCGGCGCGCGCGTGGATCAGCGGCCCTGGGATCACGAGGCCGTCCGCGCTCGATCGCGGAGCGTTGGCCTCCGGTCTGCGCCAGTGCGGCGAGTAGCGGCGATAGACGACCGTCGGGAACAGCGCGTCGGCGAGCGAGACCGTCGTGCCGTCGATCGCGTCGTGCCCGTTCGGGACGATGTTCCACGATGTCGGGACGGCGGCGACCCAGTAGTCCAGCGTGCGGGCGCCCGCCGGCGCCGCGAGACACAGCGCGAGGACCCCGGCAACCGCCAGGGCCCTCACGCTGCGACGAGCTCGCACTACTACTGGACCTCGACCTTCGCCTGCATCCACGGGTGGATCAGGCAGATGAAGTGGAGCGTCGTGCCTGCTTTGGCGGTGACTCTCAGGTCGAGGAACTCGCCCTTTCTGCCTCTCTCGCCGACGAGGCCGGAGTCACCGGGACGGTCGACGTTCGGCGGAGTCGCCTGGCCGACGCCGTTCTCGAGGAACGGGAATCTCGGCGGGCCCTCGCTGTTCGGGTCCGCGCCGTGCGCTCTCGTGAGCTGGTTGCAGACTCTGCAGTTGAAGAGCGTTCTCGCGGTCTTCGGCACGTCCTTCTTCGCGAGGACCGTGAACGTGTGCGGACCCTCGCTGCCGTCGCCGTTGACGATGTGCAGCGTGCCGCCGGAGCTGACCTTGTAGGAGTCCTTGGCCCAGCGCAGCCCGTCCTGGATGTAGCGGTTCGGCTTGAATTTGAACGACGTCGTACTTTTGATCGTCGTTCTCGCCGGCCCGGCGGCCGTGGCGCTCGCCACGCCTGCGATGCCCAGCGACAGGCAGACCGCCAGTCCGACGGCGGTGAGCTTGATGCGACTCATGCAATTCCCCTTCCGACCGGGTGGCCCGGTCCAGCAGACGACATCTCCTGGGGCAGCGCCGTGCTCACGCGAGGCGAGTGGCGCGCGGCGCCAGCATACGCAGATTCACCGCCGCATTGCGGCCTCGTCGAGCCAATTTGTCAGCCGACCTTCGCGCGTGCGCGGGCCGCCGCGGCTTGCGATCTACGCAGAGCGCCGGGGGCCGTACGTCGTACGGGCCGCGATCTGGGTCGCGCTCTCGTCGGCAAGCGTCACCAACTCGGCGACCCCGGCCAGGCCAAGGCCGTTCGCGAGCTTGTCGAGACACGTCGCAGTGGGATTCGCTCGACCTCTCTCGATCTTCGAGATGAGCGGCCTGCCGACCCCGGCGCGGCGCGCGACCTCTCGCTGGGAGAGGCCGTCGGGCTCACGGAGCATGGTGGCGACGGCAGCGAGCCGGACGAAGAATCGCGAGAGAACGAGTTCGACTACGAGAGCTTCCACGCGGTCTACACGATTCCACCGAACTTCTGGCCCGAGGGATGGAAAGCACTCGAGTCCAGGCCAGAGAATAGGCCGCTGCAACAGCAGTAGCGACCCGTCGCGGAACGAGGCTGCTTGGTCTGGGGTCCACCAGCGGCTCACGCCGAGTCCGGCGCTAGGCTCCTTCCATGGCAAAGCAGTCCGTCACAGTCGACTTTGACGCCGAACTGCTCGAAGAGCTGCGCGCAGAGGAGCCCGGCAAGGCGGACCGAGAGCTGCTTGAGGATCTCGCACACCGCAAGCTCGGACAGAGCGCGGTCCGTCGCATCCGCGCTCGCTTCGACCTCCCTGAGGACGAAGCTGTGGCGCTGGGCGTCAGAGCCGTTCGTGACGCCCGTCGCGAGTCTTGACGCGACTCGTCATCGACGCCAGCGCGCTGCTGTCGGGCATCGTCGGGACTGATCCGAGCCCGCCGGCCCGGCTGATCGACTCACTCTTCGACGGCGAGTTTGAGGCGGTCGTGTGCCCGACTCTCCTGGGGGAGGTCAGACGCAGTCTCTCGCGGCCCTACTTCCTCAGCCGCATCGACCCTGCCGACGCCGAGCGTGCGGTGCGAGAGATCGCCCGTGCGAGCATCCAGCTCCGCGATCCGCAGAACCCGCCCAGCATCCTTCGCGATCCCACGGACGACTACCTCGTGGCGCTCGCCCTCACGGGCCGCGCACGGGCGATCGTGACCGGCGACCGCGACCTGCTCGACCACCCTGGCCTCAACCCGCCCGCGCTCACCTCCCGCGCCGCATGTGAGCTGCTGGGGCTCTGACTCGCGCCCATTCGCGCGTTAGCCGCCGCTGTCCGCGGGCAGGTGCCCGAAGTGCCGCGTGAAGTCCTCGGGCGTCAGCTCGCGCTCGCCGTGGCGGGCGAGGGTCGCCACGACGCTGAGATCGGGACGGCGTGCGACGCAGCGGCCGTCCGGCCGCTGCTCGTCCGCGATGCACTCCTCGGCCACGTCTCTGGCCAGAGTCATCCGTGCCCTCTCCATGGCTCCGACGATCGCAGGTCGCTGACCTCCTGCGCCGCAGACGACAACACCGAATCGGCATCGCGCCGCAAGCCGAGCGCCGCGCGCGCTTTCAGCGCAGTCTCGCCGAAGACGCTTTCAGACCCCCACACGCTTGCACCACGGTGGGACGGGCGATTTCAAGGCCCGAGAGCGGCCCGCCAAGTGGTACCCGCGATGAGATCGCGTCCCGCGAACGGCCCCGAGAACGAGAAAAGCCCCGCCTGCGCGGGGCTTCACGAAGGGTGAGCGACGGGACTTGAACCCGCGACCGCCTGGACCACAACCAGGAGCTCTACCAGCTGAGCTACGCCCACCACGAGACTTGAAGGACTCTACCAACGGGGGTTGGGGGCTGCCGCGCGGAGGCTGAATGTGCCGATGGGGCGGACTCGTTCGGCCGGCGCGGGTAGTTCTTCGCGCCAGGGTCGGCAACCGCACGAGCGTCATCCGCCGCATCGTCGTACGGCTGACATAGATCGCCGGGGCTGATCGCTGCCCGTGGTTCGCCCACCGCCCATACGCCCAAACCGCAACAGGTGTCCCGCCGGCCGCATAGGCTGCTTCGCATGGCGACCGCAGCGCAGACCCCCGCGGCAGAGCCCGGCGCCGGGCCCGCCCGCGCGCCGCTCGTGCTCGCGACGCTGATCCTCGTCGCCGGCGTCGCCAACCTGAACCTCGCGGTCGCGAACGTAGCGCTGCCGGACATCGCGAGAGACTTCGACGCTGGGCAGACGGGGCTGAACCTCGTCGCCGTCGGCTACTCGCTCGGGCTCGCGGCCTCCGTGCTCTACCTCGGGGCGGTGGGCGACCGCTACGGGCGCAAGCTGATGCTTGTGCTCGGCACCGCGCTGGCGATCCCCGCCTCGCTGCTTGCAGGCTTCGCGCCGTCGCTCGGCGTGCTGTTCGCGGCGCGGCTGCTCGGCGGCGTCGCCGCCGGCCTCGCCTTCCCGACGACGCTCGCACTCATCACCGCGCTGTGGATGGACCCGGGCCGCACGCGGGCGATCGCGCTGTGGTCGGGCATCGGCGGCGCGATCTCGGCGCTCGGGCCGCTGATGTCCGGTGCGCTGCTGGAGCACTTCGACTGGGGCTCGGTCTTCCTCGCGACGGTGCCGCTCGCGCTGATCGCGCTCGTGCTGGCTATCAAGCTGATCCCGGCGCACGTCAACGAGACAACGGACCCGGTCGACAACCTCGGCGGCATCCTGTCGGTGCTGCTCGTCGCGGCGCTCGTGTTGGGAATCAACTTCGCGCCCGTGCCGAACCGCGGCACGCTCGCGATCGGGCTCGGGCTGATCGCGCTCGCCGCCGGCGTCGCGTTCGTTCTGCGTCAGCGGCGCGCGGCCTCTCCTCTCTACGACCTCGACGTCGCGCGGCGACGGATCTTCTGGGTCGCCGCCTGCGCGGGCGTGATCGTGTTCGGCTCGCTGATGGCCGCGATGTTCATCGGCCAGCAGTTCCTGCAGAACGTGCTCGGCTACTCGACGCTCGAGGCGGGCGCATCGATCCTGCCGGCGGCGGTCCTGATGGTCCTCGTCGCCCCGCGTTCGGCGAGACTCGTGGAGAGACATGGCGCGCGCTTCACGCTTCTCGCCGGCTACGTCTTCTGCCTGCTCGGCTTCGTCGCGATGCTGCTGCTGTGGAAGGACGGCATCCCGTACTGGAAGGTCTTCCTCGGCTACGCACTGCTGGGGATCGGCGTCGGCCTCGCCGGCACGCCGGCGTCCCACTCGCTGACCGGCTCGGTGCCGGTCAAGCGCGCCGGGATGGCGTCGGGCACCGCCGACCTCCAGCGCGACCTCGGCGGGGCGATCATGCAGTCGATCCTCGGCGCGCTGCTGACGGCCGGCTACGCGTCGGCGTTCTCCAGCGCGATCGCCAGCTCGCCGAACGCCGCACAGGTCAGCGACCAGCTCCAGACCGAGCTGGAGAAGTCGTTCGCGAGCGCGGCGGACACCGCGGCCTCGTACCCGCAGCACTCTGACGCGATCGTCGCGGCGGCGAAATCGTCGTTCGTCTCCGGCGACCAATGGGCCTTCCTCGCCGGGATCGTCGCGGTCCTGCTCGGGGCTGCCCTCGTCTGGTTCCGCTTCCCCAAGCACGACGAGGAGCGGGCGCTGCTCGCGCGGTACCAGGCGGAGGACACCGCCGATGCGGTGCCCGCCGCCTGAGCTCAGCGTCTATCTGCCGGCGTTGTCCGCGACGTAGTTCGCGACCGCGTCGATCTCCTCGGGCGAGAGGTCGCCGCTGAAGCCGGGCATCCCGCCGCCGCCGTTCTCGACCTGGCTTCTGACCGTCGCGGCGTCGGGCTGGAGGTCGTCGAGGTTCGGGCCGACGTTGCCGCTGGCGTTCGCCGCCGCGAGCGTGTGGCAGCCGGCGCAGCCGGCGGAGGCGAAGACCTTCGCGCCGTTCGGGCCCTTCGCGGGCGCGGTCGTTCTTGTCGACTTCGTCTGCGTCTGCGTCTGCGCGGGCTGCGTCTGTGTTGCCGGCGGCGTCGCCGCCGGGTCGCTCGTCGTGCTGCTGTCATCGCCGCCCCCGCCGCAGCCGGCGAGGGCCGCAGCGACGAGCACGACGGGGAGCGCATGGATCGGTCTCATCTCACAGCACCGCCTTCCGCATCGGAGTCGAGGTCGAGGTTCGCCGCACAGCCTGTCAAACCCTGCCCGGCGGAGACCGCAGTCATGCGTTCACCGCCGAAAGCAACCACAGGCCCAGGCAGGTGAAGCCGACCATCACCGTCAGCATCCAGTACTGCGAGCGGATCGCCGCACGTCTGTCGTCTCTGAAGACGGCGAGCGCGCGGTCGTGCGCGAGCACGAGGCCCGCGACGTGGCCGGCGATCAGCGCCGCGACCTGCACGTACCAGATGCCGCTCGCGGAGATCAGCGTGTAGTTCACCTGCGTGTTCGCCGTCCCGAGCAGGTTCGCGCCGGTGCCGAGCGGGTCGGAGGCGAGGTAGGTCAGCGCCTGCCCCTGGAAGACGAGCAGCGAGAAGTAGTGCGCGATCGCGTAGGCGAACGCGATCGGCGCGAGGGTATGCGCAAACGAGCGCGCCAGCTCGCCGGCGTCCCGGCGCGGGTCGACTGTGCGCATGCCGCGGATCCCCAGCTCGTAGAAGCCCGCAACCGCGGCGATCGCGATCGCCAGCCCGATGCTGAAGGCGATCTCGTTCGCGACCGTGATCGAGCAGCCGATCCCCGTGAAGACGTCCTGCAGCTTCGGCGCGACATCGACCCACAGCACGCCGTTGGAGGCACCGTCGAACGTCGTCGTCCCGATCAGTACGACGAGCACCGCGACCGTCCCCGGCAGCAGCTCGAGCCGCGGCAGGCCGGACAGCGGCGGACGCACGCACAGCTCGCGCCCGCGCGTCTCCCACACCGAGATGCGCGAGCAGACGTTGAACCAGACGCCGAACGCGTCGGCGCGCTCGCTCCACGTCCGCTCGCCGTAGAGGCTCATGCCGAGCACCTGCACGAACCCGTAGGCAAGCGCGAGTGCGCCGAGCGTCGACGGCACGTCGCGGTCGACGTAGACGAGCTCGACCCAGGCGAACGCGACGAGCCCGAGCGCCGCCGGCCAGCGCCCGAGCCACCTCGGATAGACCATCGGCTCGGCGTCGAGGCTCGGGCTGATGCGCCGCGCGGCGCCGGAGAGCCAGCGGTAGAGCGCGCGCCACGGGCTGAACAGCGCGAACACGTCGCCGAGCAGGACGCTGAGGACCGGGATCCCGACCCAGAAGGCGACGTAGATCGCGGTCGGCGCGAGGTTGGCGGTCGGCACCGAGGTGCCGGCGAAGGCCGCGTAGACGACGATGCCGTAGAGCGCTACCCCGACCAGGCCGCACAGCGTCCGCGCCCCGCGCGGGATCCTCATGACGCGGCGCAGGCGCGGCTGTTGCAGCCGCGGTCTCGGCCACAGCACCCCGAGCGCGACGAACGAGGCGATCAGGACAAGCGCCGCCGCCCACGCGAACATCCACTGCGGGATCGGCAGGTCGGCGCTGCCGGAGATGCCGTGCGCCTGCGCCGCCGTCGGCGCGAGCGCGCCGGCGGCCAGCAGCGTGGCGGCGACCAGCGCCGCCGAGCGAGCGGTGCGGCGCGCGGTCACGTCTGCGCTCCGTCTTCCGCACGGCGCCGCCGCACGAGCACGACCGCGCCCACCGCGAGCAGCACGAGCACGACGAGCGAGACGACGGCCGCGGTCGGGAACGAGGAGCCGGGCTCGCCGACCCACGTGAGCGTGCCGTCGATCGCACCGGGCGTGCCGGCGACCAGCAGCGGCACGCGCCAGTCCTTGACCTTCGTCTCCTTGCTCTCGTCCGTGACCTGCGGCGGCACCGGCTGCGCGCGATAGTTGATGCGCGGGTCGTGCCAGTCGTAGCGGCCCGTTCTGTCGATCGTGACCCAGTCGACGCCGGCCTCGCCGGCCGCGGAGGAGCCGCCCGCCTCATGCTCCTCGTCGCCGTGCGCGAGCAGCGTCACGCTGGCGTAGAGGCGCGCGTCGGCGCTGTCCTGGCCGTGCGGCCCCGACGGCGCGTTCTCGCCGACGGCCAAGCGGGAGTGCGCGTTCACCTGCACGGTCCCGTCGGCGTGCAGGCGGGCATACGGCTTCCCCTGCAGGTCGAGGATCGTCACGTCGTCGTCGCTCTTGTTGACGACCTGCAGCGCGTCGTCGTGGTCGAGCACCTGGGCGGACAGGCCGTCGGTCGGCGGCGCGATCGAGCTCACGACCGAGCGGTAGTTCGGGTCGCCCTCGTGCGCGGCGGCGGGCACGGCGGCCAGCGCCGCGAGCAGGATGGCCGGCACGAGGACGCGGCGGCCTGCGCGGGGGATGCGGGACATGGGACTCCTTCGAGAAGCGGACGGGTCTCGCAGCGCCGGGGCGCGACGCGCGGTCGACTCCGGGCTACGCGGACGGTGCGACGACGGCCGTGCCGTGCGGCGGCGCCCGCCCAGCCGCCGCGCGCGCAAGTGGAGCGGGCGCGTGCAGGAGCGCAGCGATCGGACGCAGGAGCCGCGCCGACGCCCGCCCACGCGGACGCAGCTGCAGACGCAGCGGCGCCAGCTCGGCGAGCGCACCCTCGACGACCGCGCCGGCGC
>JBJMLB010000108.1:0-14754 GCA_045805465.1 Conexibacter sp.
AAAATCATTCACAACAACAATCTCTTACGAAATTAAAAACATTGGGCGATCAGGCCCAGTGCTCGAGCACCGGGGCATCCGCGGCGCGGACGACGGTGTGGTGCTCGTCGAGCGCGGGATCGCGCTGAGGGAAGTCACGCCGCAGGTGGGCGCCGCGGCTCTCCTCGCGGGCGAGCGCACAAGAGGCGACGAGGCGCACGAGCGGGTGCGGGTCGTGGAGCAGCGTGCGCAGGCCGTCCCCGTCGCGCTCGATCCCGGCATGCCGCCACAGAGCGTCGCGGCTCGCCTGCGGCAGCTGCGGGCGCGGCAGCGCCGCCACCGGCTCGCGCGGCGCGGGGGCGAGCGGCTCGGCGAGCGCGGCGAGCGCGGCGCGGCGGCCGAACACGAAGCACTCGCTGAGCGAGTTGGAAGCGAGCCGGTTCGCGCCGTGCAGGCCGGTGCAGGCGCACTCGCCGACGGCGTACAGCCCCGGGACGGAGGCGCGTCCCTCCAAGTCGGTCGCGATCCCGCCCATCGTGTAGTGCGCGGCAGGCGCAACAGGGATCAAGTCGCGGGTCGGATCGATGCCGCTGCGACGCAGCACGGCGACGACGTTCGGGAACAGCGCCGGATCCACCTTGCGCATGTCGAGGCCGACGGAGGCCGCGCCGGTGTCGCGCATGCGCCGTGCGACTGCGAGCGCGACCTCGTCGCGCGGGGCGAGCTCGTCGACGAAGCGCTCGCCGTCGGCGTCGAGCAGCAGCGCGCCCTCGCCGCGGACGGCCTCGGTCACGAGGAAGCCGTCGGCGCCGTTCGCGCCGGCGACCGCCGTCGGGTGGAACTGCATCATCTCGAGGTCGGCGAGCGCGGCTCCGGCAGCGTGCGCGAGCACCATCCCGGCGCCGACGGCGCCGACTGGGTTGGTCGTGCGCGACCACAGCGCCGCGGCTCCTCCTGTCGCGAGCACGACCGCTCGGGCCGAGACGACGCGTTCGTCGTGCAGCCGCACGCCGGCGCAGCGTCCGGCCGTGGTCGGCAGGGCGACCGCGCGGCAGTCCTCCAGTACCTGGATGCGCTCGTGCTCGGCGACCAGCGCCGACAGCTGTCGCGTCACGCGGCGGCCGGTGGCCGCTCCGCCCGCGTGCACGATCCGGCGCACGGAGTGGCCGCCCTCGAGGCCGAGCGAGAGGCGTCCCCTACGGTCGGCGTCGAAGCGCACGCCAAGTCGTTCGAGGTCGCGCACGGCTCCTGGCGCTTCGCTCGTGAGGATCTCCGCCGCGCTGCGCCGGACGGTGCCGCGCCCCGCGCGCAGCGTGTCGCCGAGGTGCTGCTCCCGCGTGTCGTCGAGCGCCAGCACGGCGGCCAGGCCGCCCTGCGCCCAGTAGCTCGCCGACTGCGCCAGCGGCGTCGCGCTCACGAGCGCCACGTGGCCGCCCGTGGCGGCGGCGGTCAGTGCGGCGTACAGCCCCGCGGCCCCCGCTCCGACGACGGCGACGTCGGCTTCGATCGTTGCGGGCGACGCCATTGGGGCCAGTACGGTACTCGCATGGCTCGCCCGGTCTACCTGTCCCATCCGGCGTCGCTGGAGCACGACACAGGGGCGCATCCGGAGCGCGCCGCGCGGATCGTGGCGATCGAGCAGGAACTGACGCGCCACGACTGGCTCGGCATGGAGCGGATCGAGGCGCCGCGCGTCTCCGCCGAGACGCTGACGGCCGTCCATCCGGCGCGCTACGTGCGCGGGATCGAGGAGCTGTGCGCGGCCGGCGGGGGTGCGATCGACTCGGACACGTTCGTCGTCGAGGCCTCGTACGAGGCGGCCCTGCGCGCAGCCGGCGGAGCGGTCCGGCTTGTCGACCTGCTGCTGTCGGGCGAGGCGCCGACGGGCTTCAGCGCGCTGCGCCCGCCCGGCCACCATGCGGAGCCCTCACGCGGGATGGGCTTCTGCCTGTTCGACAACGTCGCGGTCGCCGCGCAGCACGCGCTCGACGCCCACGGCCTCGAGCGAGTGCTCGTGCTCGACTGGGACGTTCACCACGGCAACGGCACGAGCGCGGCCTTCCACGCCTCGCCGCACGTGCTGTTCGTCTCGCTGCACGAGTGGCCGCTGTATCCCGGCACCGGACCGGCGAGCGACGTCGGCAGCGGCGCCGGCGCCGGCTGCACCGTCAACCTGCCCGTCGCGGCGGGAGCCGGCGACGCGCTGTACGCGTCGCTGCTGGAGCACGTTGTCGCGCCGCTCGCGCTTGCCTACCGTCCGCAGCTGATTCTGGTCTCGACCGGCTTCGACGCGCATCGCGACGATCCGCTCGCCGGCGTCGAGCTGACCGCAGCCGGCTTCGCGGCGCTGACGGGCACGGTGCGGCGGCTCGCCGCAGAGCTGGAGGTGCCCGTCGGCACGGTGTTGGAGGGCGGCTACGACCTGCGGGCGCTCGCGGCCTCGACGGCAGCGATGCTGCGCGTGCTGACGGCCGCGGACCCGCCTGCCGCGACCAACGTGCCGCTCGTGCCGGAGGCGCGCTCGGCGGCAGCGCGGCTCGCCGAGCACTGGCCGGCGCTCGCCGTCTGAGCGGGCTATCTCGTCGCGTTCGCGGGCAGCTTGATTCTCGTGCCCGGGATCGTGAAGGCTCTCGGCGTGGTGCCGGTCGTCGGCGTCGTCGAGGGCGCTGTGGTCGCCCCGGGTGACGTCGTCGTCGGAGTGGTCGGCACGGTCGTCGTCGGCACCGCGGTCGTCGGCACCGTTGCAGGCGGCGTCGCCGCCGGAACGGCGGCGGCCGGGACGGTGACGGTCGCCGGCGCAGGCGTCGACTCCGGCGTGTCGAGCAGCGTCACGAGCGCGACCGCGATCCCCGCCGCGAGCAGCGCCAGCAGCACGCAGGTGAGCACCACCGGCAGGCGCCAGCTCGGCGGCGGATGGACCCGCGTGCGCGCCGCGAGCCCGCATTCCAGGCACCAGCCCTGATCGTCGCGCAGCGTGTTCCCGCAGCGCGGACACAGCAGCGCGCCCGGCGTCGTGGGCGACGGGCGGACCGCGCTCACTGCTGCGTCCCGCCTCCGTCAGCCTCGTGCTGGGCGGCCGCGGGCGGAGGAGCAGCCGGGCTCGGCCCGGCGGCTGGGGCGGGCTGGGCGGCCGGGGTCGCCTGGGCAGGCGGGGCCGTGGGAGCCAGCGGCACCTGGGCGGGGCCCTGGACGGCGCCACCGAGTGCGGCGCCGCAGTTCGCGCAGAAGCGGTCGGCGCTGCCGAAGACGGCGAAGCAGCGGGGGCAGGTGCCGCCGATGCCCGGCTCGCGGACGTCGCGCAGGTCGCGGCGCTCGCCGAGCGCCAGCTCGAGCGCGCGCAGCTCGTCGTCACACGCCCGGATCTGGTCGATCTTCTGCGCGACGAGGTCGTCGCGCTTGCGCTCGAAGCGGCGCAGGTCGAACACCAGCCCGCCCAGATCGCGCGCCTGCAGCTCGCGCAGCTTGCGCAGGTAGCGCAGCCGCCGACGCATGCGGCCCCGCGCGCGGAAGCCGGGGCGACGCGGTGCGGGCTCCGCCACGACCGTCTCGGCGGCCTGGGCGGAATCCCCCGTCGGCTGGAACGCGGTCGGCTGATCGACGCTCGGCGCCGGGGCGACGGTCTCGATCCGCTCGGTCGGCGCGTCGACCACGGGCAGGTCGGTCGTCGCCTCGCCGGTCGCGTCCTCGGACGCGGGGACGGCTCCTGTCACGTCACCGGGGCGGGGAGTGGAAGCGGGCACGTCGGACGCCGCCCCGTCGGCGACGGGGGCGTCGGTCGCGGACTCGTCCGCGTTCTCCGCCGCAACCGGCTCCTCGGAGCGATCTGCGTGCCGGCGCGCGATGCGTTGGAACATGCCACTCATCGATTGGGAGACGCCGCATTCCCTGCACGGACGGCGCCTCGGCGGCGAGTATACCCACGGGTCCGGCCCGTTCCGCCGCTTTCCGCCGCGGTGGCTCGCCACGCGACGACGACCCGCTCGGCCATCCGCTCGGCGGAGAACAGACCGGCGCGCTCGCGGCCCTCGACGCGCGGATCCGCGGCGGCGAGGTGCGGCGCCAGCGCCGCTCGCCACGCGTCTGCGTCGAACGGGCCGCAGTGGACGCCGCCGATCCCGCCGAGGGCCAGCGGCGCGATCCCGACCGGCGTCGCCAGCACCGGGACGTCGCACGCCAGCGCCTCGAGCACAGCAAGGCCGAAGCCCTCGCGCTCCGACGGCACCAGCACCGCGTTCGCCGCGTTGACCCACAGCGGCACCTCGTCGGGAGGGACGTCTCCAAGCGTCAGCAGCGGCACGTCGCCGGCGAGCTCACGGGCGCGGTCGAAGCGCTTCTCCGCGCGGGCAGGGTCTGCGGGGAACAGCAGACAAGGAGCCTCGGGGTCGAGTCTCAGTCGGGCACGGGCTTCGGTACGCGGCAGCGGGCGGAAGCGCGCGAGGTCGACGCCGCACGGCAGCACCGCGACGCGCCGCTGCACGCCGGCGCCCGGGATGCGCTCGCGTGCGAGCCCGGCCGACACCGTCGCCGCGAGGTCGACGAAGCGCAGCACCGCGCGGCTGAGCCGCCCGCTGCGCGGGTGCGCGAGATCCGTCCCGTGGAACGTCACGACGTGCGGAGCGCCGCGCAGCGCGAGCGCCGGCCAGGCGGTCAGACCGAAGTGGGCATGGACGACGTCGAAGCGCTCACCGCGGTGGCGGCGGCGCAGCTCACGAGCGGCGCGGGGGTAGGAGCGCAGTCCCGGGGGGAAGGCGAACAGCTCGACCTCGACCTCGTCGATGCGCCGCAGCGCCTCGACCTGGTCCTGCACGAAGCGTCCGAGCGCCGGACGTGCGGAGGTTGGGTACATGTTCGTGACGACAAGCGCACGCATCGGCTGCGCCAGCGTACTTGTGCGCGTCTCTTTTCGCAGATGCGTCTAGCGCCTGCGCAGGCCCCGGCCGAAGACTCGCCCCTTGTCCAACGACGAGAAGGAGGACGAGGTGATCTACCGCCTGATGGGGTGGGTGCACATGCGCATCGCGGAGGCCGGCGGCGAGCGCGGACAGGGGACGGTCGAGTACGTCGCGCTGATCCTGCTGGTGGCGGCGCTGCTGGCCGGCGTCGTCGCCGCGACGAAGGGCACGAAGTTCGGTACCGGCGGCATCGCCGAGACGATCGTCGACCAGATCAAGTCGGCGCTGAAGAACCTCAGATAGCAGCCGATCCGCGGCGCGGGTCCGTCTTCCGCGCCGCGGATCGCTTCCGCGGGCGGCTCTGCCAGCATGTGCCGCATGTCCGCGACCCCCCGCGAGCGTCCGATCGCCGTCTTCGACTCGGGCGTCGGAGGGCTCACCGTGCTGCACGAGCTGCTCGTCGCGCTGCCCGGGGAGGACTTCGTCTACCTCGGCGACACCGCTCGCTTTCCCTACGGCGACAAGTCGCAGGACGAGCTGCGCACGTTCGCGCTCCAGATCGCCGAGCACCTGCTCGCGCTTGACGCGAAGCTGCTCGTGGTCGCATGCGGATCGGCGACGGCCGCCGCGTTGCCGCTGCTCCAGGAGCGCCTCGCCGGCACCGGCGTCGACGTGCTCGGCGTGATCGAGCCGGCCGCCGAGCTCGCCGTGGAGGCGACCCGCAGCGGTCGCATCGGGCTGCTCGCGACGCCTGCCACCGTCGGCAGCGGGGCGTTCGCCGCAGCGGTCGCCGCCGGCGACCCGCGGGCGCGCGTCGAGAGCGTCGCCTGCCCGGATCTCGCGCCAATCATCCAGAGCGGCTTCCCATTCGACGAGCGCGTCGTCGAGACGGTGCGGCGCTACACGACGCCGTTGCGCGCGGCCAACGTCGACACGGTGATCCTCGGCTCGACGCACTACCCGCTCGTCGCGCCGATGCTGCAGCGGATGCTCGGCCGCGGGGTGCGCCTCGTCAGCTCCGGCGAGGGCGTCGTGCGCGCCGTCGAGCGCACGCTCGAGCCGCGCGACCTGCTGAGCCGGCGGACGGAGGAGGGCGCGTACCGCTTCCACACCACCGGCGACGTCGAGGCGTTCCGGACGCTCGGCACGCGCTTTCTGCAGATGCCGCTCGGCAAGGTCGAGCGGGTTGTCCTGACCCCCGTGGAGGTGCCGGTGTGAGTGGCCTGACAAGCGTTGAACGCCCAAGCGGGCGCGCGCCCGGCGATCTTCGGCCGGTCGAGATCGAGGCGGGGTTCGTGCGCAGCGCGACTGGCTCTGCGCTGATCTCGTGTGGCGAGACGCGCGTGATCTGCACGGCATCGGTCGAAGAGAGCGTGCCGCGCTGGATGGTCGGCAGCGGCAGAGGCTGGGTCACGGCGGAGTACGGCATGCTGCCGGCCTCGACCGGGCAGCGCAAGGCGCGCGACATCAGCAAGGGCCGCGCCGACGGTCGCACGGTCGAGATCCAGCGGCTGATCGGCCGCTCGCTGCGCGGCGTCGTCGACTTCCAGGCGCTTGGCGAGCGCACGATCTACGTCGACTGCGACGTGCTGCAGGCCGACGGCGGCACCCGCTGCGCCTCGATCACCGGCGGCATGGTCGCGCTGCGACTCGCGTGCGAGCGGCTCCTCGTAGAGGGGAAGCTGGAGCGCGTGCCGCTCAACGGCAGCGTCGCCGCCGTCTCGGTCGGGATCGTCGGCGGGATGGCGCTGCTCGACCTCGACTACCCCGAGGACTCGACGGCCGAGGTCGACGCCAACGTCGTCATGACCGCGGACGGCGGGCTGGTCGAGGTGCAGGCCACAGCCGAGCGCACGCCGCTCTCTCGCGCGAACCTCGACGACCTGCTCGCGCTCGCCGCGGATGGGATCGAGCGCCTGCGCGAGCACCAGGACGCGGCGGTGGCCGCCGCCTGATGGCGCGGCTGCTGCTGGCCACGCGCAACGCCCACAAGTTGCGCGAGTTCTCGCGATTGGCCGAAGGGCGGGCGGGTTCGCTGTCCGTCGACCCCCTGCCCGACGACGTCGCGCTGCCGCCGGAGGACGGGGCGACGTTCGCCGAGAACGCCCTCGGCAAGGCCCGTGCGGCGGCTGCCGCAACGGGGCGGATCGCGATCGCGGACGACTCGGGCATCGAGGCGACCGCCCTCGACGGGCGCCCCGGAATCCGCTCCGCGCGGTACGCCGGCGAACAGGCGACCGACGGCGAGAACCTCGCGAAGCTGCTGCGCGAAGCGCCGGCCGGCAGCCCGCTCGCGTACGTGTGCGCGCTCGCGTACGTCGACCCCGCCGGCGGCGAGGAGCGCATCTTCGAGGAGCGCTGCACCGGCACGTTGGCGGCTGCGCCGCGCGGCGAGGGCGGCTTCGGCTACGACCCGGCCTTCCTGCCCGACGACGGCGCCCCGGATCGCACGATGGCCGAGCTGAGCGACGCCGAGAAGGACGCGATCAGCCATCGCGGCCGCGCGGTGCGCGCGCTGCTCGCCTGGCTGCCGGACTGACGCGATGGGCGCCGGCGCGGTCCACCACGAGGACACGCCGCGCAAGCGCCGCGCGGCGGCGCTGTCGATCGCCTCGAACTCCGCGCTGATCCTGCTCAAGCTCGTCGCGGGCGTGGTGACGGGGTCCGTCGCGATCGTGACCGAGGCGGTGCACTCGGGGATCGACCTGATCGCGTCGATCATCGCGTACTTCTCCGTGCGCAAGGCCGGGGAGCCGGCCGACGAGTCGCATCGCTACGGCCACGAGAAGATCGAGAACCTCGCAGCCGCGATCGAGGGGATGCTGATCCTGGTCGGCTCGGGGATCATCGTGTTCGAGTCGGTGCGGCGCCTGATCGTCGGTGGGACGGTCGAGCACCTCGGCTTCGGCATCGCGGTCGTGGCCTTCTCGGCCGTCGCGAACCTCGTCGTCTCGGCGACGATCGGGCGCACGGCCCGCGCGACCGCCTCGCCGGCGCTCGAGGGCGACGCGGCGCACCTGCGGACCGACGCTTACACCTCGCTGGCGGTGCTCGTCGGGTTGGCGCTCGTCCAGGTGACCGGCGCGGAGTGGCTCGACCCGGCCGTCGCACTGCTCGTCGCGGGAGCGATCGTGACAGCGGGGGTGCGACTGCTGCTGGGATCCTCGCGCGTGCTCGTCGACGAGGCGCTTCCCGAAGACGAGCGCGCCGCGATCCACGCCGAGGTGGTCTCGTTCGGCGATCGCGGCGTGGTGGGCTACCACCAGCTGCGCACGCGTCGCGCGGGCGCGCGCCGCTACGTCGACCTGCACCTCCAGTTCGAGGCAGGGACCTCGCTCGAGCAGGCGCACGAGATCGCGCACAAGATCCAGGACGCGATCGCCGCGCGACTGGACGGCGCCGACGTGCTGATCCATCTCGAGCCGGCCGATCGCGTGCGACCGGGGACCGAGTGGACCAGGACCGACGGCGCCGGGGCGGCGGGCGCGGAGGTCGATCCGGCTAGCGAAGGTTGATCGCGGCCGAGCAGGCGACCGCGAAGACGACCCCTGCGTACCCGACGTAGCCGCTCGCGAGCAGCAGCAGGACGCCGATCAGGCAGCTTCCCACGGTCACGAGCCAGGCGATGCGCGAGAGGGGCACTCGCGTATTGTCGCGTGCCGGCATGACGGCTCCCCTGACGCCCGCGCTCGCGCTCGCTTACCTGCGGGAGCTGTCGCTCGACGTGCGGACCGCGGTGGTGCTCGATCCCACGGGGCGGCCGCTGGCGGGCGATGCGGACCTGGCATCCCGCGCCCGCGACCTGCTGGAGTCCTCTCGGGCATCGCGCGCCTCGGCAGGGCCGCTGCTGGCCGCGCGTGCGCCGGACGGCGGCGCGATCGCCGTGCTGACGGGTCCTCGCGCCCTGATGTCCTTGGTCGAACACGATCTGGCCGAAATGGCGAACGGGCTCGTCACGGCGCCGAAAACGGACGTCTGAGCGTCCCCCTGCGGACTGATCTTTCCCTGCAAGGACGGGGAAAACCACTAAGAGGCCCATCGTGGAGCGAGCGCGGCGCCAACCTGCCAGGGTCGCGAGATTCCCCGTGCTGGCGGGCAATTCGCGTTGTTCCCGTCCGCGAGGGTTGTTAGCTTCGGCCATCCCCCGAACACCTCGAAGGAGGAAGACGTGACGAAATCCGAGTTCGTCGACCAGGTTTCCGCGAACAGCGGGCTCAGCAAGAAGGATGCAGGCGATGCCGTCGACGCGGTCCTCCAGACGATCGAGGAGGCGCTCAAGCGCGGCAGCGAAGTGACGTTCTCCGGCTTCGGGAAGTTCCACGTCGCCGAGCGCAGCGCACGCGAGGGCCGCAACCCGAGCACCGGCGAGAAGATCCAGATCGCCGCTTCGCGCGTGCCCCGCTTCACACCGGGGTCGGGCCTCAAGAGAAGCGTCAAGGGCTAGCACGTCCGTTCGCGCGTCCTGACGCGCGAACTGCGTGTCTTGCTCTCGGCCGGTCCCGTCGCCGTCGTACGCGGTGACGGGACCTGTCGTGGGGCGCCGGGTGCGCAGCTAACATCGGCGCCCGATGGCCGACCGGAACCCAGCACGCCTGGCGGCGCCGCTCGCGCTGCTCGCGGCCGCCGTCGCCATCGCCGTGGTCGTCCAGGCCACAGGCTCCAGCCCGCCGAGCGACTCGCCGTCCGTGACGCGCACGGCCGTGACGCGCACGGCCGTCACGCAGCCGGTCAGACACACCAGAGCCGCCCCCCGGATCTATGTCGTCAAGGCGGGAGACACCCTCACGGTGATCGCCGCCGAGACGGGCGTGTCGCTCGAGACGATCCAGCGCCTCAACCCGGAGGTCGACCCGAACGCGCTGCAGACGGGGCAGCGCCTCAAGCTCTCCCCGTGAGCGTGCGGAGTGCGGCCGCCGTGCGGTGCGCGCTCGTGCTGCTGCTTGCGAGCATGCTGATCGCAGCCGTCACCGCGCCCGCGCCGGCGAAAGTGTCACCGGCGCCGTACCTGTCGGCTCCATCCGCTGCCGTCTTCGAGAGCTCCACCGGGCAGCCAGCCTTCGGTCGCGCCGCCGGTCAGCGGCGGCTGATCGCCAGCACGACCAAGATGATGACCGCGCTGCTGACGGTCACGACCGTGAGACTCGACCGAGTTTGTACCGCTCCGCCGTATGCGGCCGGGCCGCTGGAGACGCAGATCGGCCTGCGCGCGGGTGAGCGCATGCGCGTGCGGGACCTGTTGCGCGCCGTCCTGCTGCCGAGTGCGAACGACGCGGCTTCGACGCTGGCCGTCTGCGTCGGCGGCTCGCGCCCAGCGTTCGTCTCCCGCATGAACGCGCGGGCCCGTCAGCTCGGCCTCGACCACACGCACTTCTCGACGCCGATCGGCCTCGACGACGCCGGCAACTACTCGACCGCCGCAGACCTCGCGCGGTTGGCGATCGCCGCGCGCCGGCAGGCGTTCCTGCGTCAGACGATGGACCTGCGGAGCGCCGTGCTGGAAAGCGGCGACCGCCCGCGCACGGTCGTCAACCGCAACACGCTCGTGCAGGAGGTGCCGTGGGTCGACGGCGTCAAGACCGGCCACACGAACGCGGCCGGGTACATCCTCGTCGCCTCCGGCACCCGCGGTGGCACGACGTTCGTAGCCAGCGTCCTCGGCGACTCCTCCGAGGGCACGCGCAACGCCGACGCGTTAGCGCTGCTGAAGTGGGCCTTCGCGAGTTTCCGGGTCGCGACCCCCGTGACGGGCGGGGCGGTCTACGCCCGCCCCGCGGTCAAGCATCGACCGGACGATCACGTGGACGTCGTCGCCACCCGCGACGTGCGCGAGCTGCTGCGCCGCGACGTGCGCGTGCGGCTGGTGATCGACGTCCCAAGGGAGATCGAGGGCCCGCTGCCGCGCCGCACGGTCGTCGGCAGCGCGACCGTGCGCGCGAACGGGCGCGCGATCGCGCGCGTGCCGCTCGTCACGCGCACACCGGTGCCGGAGGTCGGGCTGCTGGAGCAGGCCGGGCGGGCGCTCGACGGCCCCGGTAGCCTGATAGCCATCGTGGCGTTGCTCGGAGGCGCGGCCATCCTGCTCGTACGGGCGCGCGGTGCGCGCCGCCGCGAGCGACGGCGGGCGGACATGGAGGCAGCATGATCATCACGGTCACCCTCAACACGGCGATCGACAAGACGCTCGAGGTGCCGAACTTCCGCATCGGCCGCCGCCACCGCTCCGTCGCTCAGGCGACGATGCCCGGCGGCAAGGGCGTCAACGTGGCGCGCGCGATCAAGCTGCTGGGCCGACCCGTGATCGCGACCGGCTTCGCCGGCGGCTCGACGGGGACGCGCATCGTCGACGCGCTGACGGCCGAGTCGGTGCTGACCGACTTCGTCCGCATCGGCGAAGAATCGCGTACGAACACCGCGGTGCTCGACCCGACGACCGGGGTGCAGACGGAGATCAACGAGCGCGGCCCGGCGATCACCGAGGCCGAGATGGAGCTGTTCCGCGACAAGCTGCTCTACCTCGCGAAGGGCGCCAAGCTGTGTGTCATCGCGGGCTCGCTGCCGCGCGACGTCGATCCCGACGTGTACGGCGGGCTGATCAAGGACCTGCGCAAGCTCGGCGTCATGACGGTCGTCGACACCGACGGCGAGCCGCTGCGCCACGCAGTGCGCGCCGAGCCGGACGTCGTCTCGCCGAACGTCGGCGAGGCCGAGGAGCTCGTCGGCCACGAGTTCAACGACGACGATGAGCGTGCGCTCGGGATCGCGGAGGTCGTCGAGCTGGGCGCGCGCGAGGCCATCATGACCGTGCCCGACGGCTGCTACGCGCGCATCGCGGGGGAGACCGGACCGCAGCTGTTCCGCGTGCGCGTCGCCGAACAGGAGGCGCGCGCCGCCGTCGGCTCGGGCGACGCCTTCCTCGCCGGCTACGTCGCGGCGCGCTACGACGGCGGAACGCCGGAGCACTGCCTGCGCTTCGGGGTCGCGTGCGGCGCCGAGTCGACGCAGCACTTCGGCGCTGGGGTGATCGATCCCCAGGCGGTCGAGCGGCTGCTGCCGACGGTCGAGGCGGTGCCGCTGGCGCTGCCGGCCGAGGTCTCCTGACGCGAACGTGCCGGCTGCGCTCCGCACCTGCCGCCGGAGCCCGATCCGCCGGGGCGCTGCGCTACTATCGAACGCAGTCGGTGGTCGCCGCCCCCGCCACAGCAGCTTCCCCCTCCGGCCCCGCTCCAGCGGGGCCGTCCCATCCGCCTCGACCCATACGGTGCCTCAATGGAGATAGAGATCGGCCGCGGTAAGAAGGCCCGTCGCGCCTACGGCTTCGACGACGTCGCCATCGTGCCCTCCCGCCGCACGCGCGACCCCGAAGACGTCGACATCTCCTGGACGCTCGGCCCGTACCGCTTCGAGCTGCCGCTGCTCGCGTCGGCGCTCGACGGGGTCGTCTCGCCGGAGACCGCGGGCACGATCGGCAGACTCGGCGGCCTCGCCGTGCTCAACCTCGAGGGCATCTTCTGCCGCTACGAGGACGTCGACGCACAGCTCGAGCGGATCGCCTCGCTGGACCGCGAAGAGGCCACGCGCGAGATGCAGGAGATCTACCGTGAGCCGGTCAAGCCGGAGCTGATCGCCCAGCGGATCCGCGAGATGAAGGAGCATGGCGTCGTCGTCGCCGCTTCGCTCACGCCGCAGCGCGTACGCGAGTACTACGAGATCGCGCTCGAAGCGGGCCTCGACATCCTCGTGATCCAAGGCACGGTCGTCTCCGCCGAGCACGTCTCGACGGTCGCCGAGCCGCTGAACTTGAAGGAGTTCATCCGCGAGGTGCCGGTGCCGGTCGTCGTCGGCGGCTGCGCCTCCTACCACACCGGCCTGCACCTGATGCGCACCGGCGCGGCCGGCGTGCTCGTCGGCGTCGGTCCCGGCGCGATCTGCACCACGCGCGGCGTGCTCGGCATCGGCGTCCCGCAGGCGACGGCGATCGCCGACGTCGCGGCCGCGCGCTCCCAGCACATGCTCGAGACGGGTGATTACGTCCGCGTGATCGCCGACGGCGGCATGAAGAACGGCGGCGACATCGCGAAGGCGATCGCCTGCGGCGCCGACGCGGTCATGCTCGGCTCCGCGCTCGCCCGCGCCTACGAGGCGCCCGGCCGCGGCTACAACTGGGGCATGGCGACCTTCCACCCGACGCTGCCGCGTGGCACGCGCGTCAAGACGGTGCAGAACGCCTCGCTGGAGGAGATCGTCCTCGGCCCGGCACGCGAGAACGACGGCATGTTCAACCTGATGGGCGGGCTGCGCACCTCGATGGCGACGTGCGGCTATCGCGACATCGCCGAATTCAACCGCGCCGAGCTGATGGTCGCGCCCGCACTCCAGACGGAGGGCAAGCACCTCCAGCGCGATCAGCAGGTGGGCATGGGCTCCCACGGACGAGCGGTCGCGCTTGTCAACGACTGACCCGTCAGCGACGCGCCTCGCCGCGTCTGACGGCGTCCTCGCCGATTCGCGTGCGGAGCACGCCACATCGGCTGCGTCCTTGTCAGACACGACGATCCGCGCCGCTGACAACGTGGCTGGCGGCTCGTTGCCAGTCGCCGAAGAGGTCGTGGTGCTGGATTACGGGGGGCAGTACTCGCAGCTGATCGCCCGCCGCGTGCGCGAGTGCGGCGTCTTCTCGGAGCTGCTGCCGCATCACGTCGGCGCCGCCGAGGTCGCGAGACGCAGACCGCGCGGCCTGATCTTGTCCGGCGGCCCGGCCTCCGTCTATGCGCCCGACGCGCCGAGACTCGACCCAGCGCTGCTCGAGCTCGGGATCCCGGTGCTCGGCATCTGTTACGGCATGCAGCTGCTCACGCGCGAGCTCGGCGGTGACGTGCAGGGCGCCGAGGTGGGGGAGTTCGGCCGCTCGCAGCTGACGGTCAAGGAGCCCGGTCGCCTGCTCGCCGGCCTGCCCGCGGAGCAGACCTGCTGGATGTCGCACCGTGACACGGTCTTCGCCCCGCCGCCCGGATTCACCGCGCTCGCCTCGTCGAGCGAGTCGCCGGTCGCCGCGCTGGAGTCGGTCGAGCGCGAGATCTACGGGATCCAGTTCCATCCGGAGGTCGTCCACACGCCCTATGGGCAGGACATCATCACCCGCTTCCTCGAGGACATCTGCGGTTGCGAGCGCGCGTGGAGCGCCGCTTCGGTGATCGACGACCAGATCGCGCGCATCCGCGCCCAGGTCGGCGACGGGCGTGTGATCTGCGGCCTCTCCGGCGGGGTCGACTCGTCCGTCGCGGCGCTGCTTGTGCATCGCGCGATCGGCGACCAGCTCACGTGCGTGTTCGTCGACCACGGCCTGATGCGCAAGAACGAGGGCGACCAGGTCATCTCCGCCTTCCGCGACCACTTCAAGGTCCCGCTCGTCGCCGTCGACGCGGAGGACCGCTTCCTCAAGCGGTTGCAGGGCGTCACCGAGCCCGAGGCGAAGCGCAAGGCGATCGGCGAGGAGTTCATCCGCGTCTTCGAGGAGGAGGCGGACAAGATCGTCGGTCATGACGGCGCGGCTGCCGGCTTCCTCGTGCAGGGCACGCTCTACTCGGACGTGATCGAGTCCGGTGGGGGGACGGGCGCGGCAACGATCAAGTCCCACCACAACGTCGGCGGCCTGCCGGAAGACCTCGAGTTCGAGCTCGTCGAGCCCCTGCGCGCGCTGTTCAAAGACGAGGTCCGCGCCGTCGGCGCCGAGCTCGGCCTGCCCGAGCGGCTCGTGTGGCGCCAGCCGTTCCCGGGTCCCGGCCTCGCGATTCGCGTCGTCGGAGGCGAGGCGACGAAGGCGCGCCTCGACACGCTGCGCGACGCCGACGCGATCCTGCAGGACGAGATCCGCAAGGCCGGCCTG
>JBJMLB010000109.1:0-3148 GCA_045805465.1 Conexibacter sp.
CGCTCGCGGCCGACCCGCCCGCGCTCGCGACGTTCGCCGCGCAGTTGCGCGGCGGCGGTGCGCGAGCGGCGGCGTCCAGGTCGCTCGCAGCCTGAGCCGACCGACCCTCGGCTCGCCGTCGGCGCAGGAGAGCGCCCCGACCGAGGGGGAACCGGCCGGAGCGCTCTCGTCTCCTTGCCGCTGGATGGGGGGATCAAGCGACGCGGAGTGCGGGAGACGCGGAGCGGCGGAAAGGAGGCCCCTGCCGTACAGCGTCTCCCCTCGACCTTACCCAAAAATCCAACTGAATGGTGGGGATTTCCACCACCATCGTGGCTGGTATGCAGACGATCGGATGGGCAGGGTCCGGTCTCATGCCCGATCCGGATCCTCGCTTGGTCGCCCTGGGTCGCGCGCTGCGCAAGGCGCGTCGCGACCGCGACCTGTCGCAGGAGGCGGTCGGCCAGCGCGCCAGCATGCACCCGAACCACGTCGGCACGATCGAGCGCGGGACGAAGGATCTACGCGCCACCACGCTCCTGCGACTGATCGAGGCGCTGGAGATGTCGCCCGCCGAGCTGTTTTCGGACTACGGGGTTCCGGAGGAGCCGGCAGAGACGTCCGGATAGCGTCGTCGTCGGTGCCGCGGCCCTTGCGAGGGCGCCGCCGCGGCTACGACGGCGAGGCGATCCGCTCGGGCAGCACCCGCAGCTGGCTGTCACGGGCAGCGCGATGCAGGCGCATGTCCCACGTCGCGACGGTGACGATCTCCTTCGGCAGCAGCAACGCCGCCGCGAGGTGCAGGGCGTCAAGGCTGCGCAGCTGGTGCGCCAGCGTGAGCTCGGCTGCGTGCTCAGCGAGCGCTGCGTCGACCTCGATCACGCCGAACGCGCTCCACTCGCGTCGCACGGCAGCCGCCACGCGAGACCCGGCAGACAGCCCCACGGCCCGGATCGTCTCGACGAACCCGATTCGGCAGATGAACCAGTCGCTTGCGTCCACCATGGCAGCGCGCACGAGCTCACTGCCGTCCTCGTCGACGTAGCGCTTCACCAGCGCGCTGGCGTCGAGGTACAGCATGTGGCGCGCTCAGCGCTCTTCGTCGCGATCGGCGAGCACGAGCGCGGATGCGGGGCGCGAGCCGCGCGCGAGCCGCGGGGCGCGCCGGGGGCGCTCGCGCGACGGAAGCGTCAGCCGCCCCTCCGCGACGAGCGAGCGCAGGCGACCGTCGTCGCGGACGACGCCCGCCGGCACGATGTCAGCGACTGGACGACCGTGGACCGTGACGCGCAGCTGGCCGCCGCGCTCGACCTCGCGCAGCGCCTCGCTCAGATGGGCCTTCAGCTCTCGGACTCCGACCTCTCGCATGTAGTCACATTATCAGTGACTGCAACTACATCTATGTGGCTGCGCGCAGCTCGCGCTTGAGCACCTTGCCCGTCGGGTTGCGCGGGATCGCGTCGAGGAAGACGACCTCGCGCGGGAGCTTGTAGCGGGCGAGGCGCTCGCGCAGGTAGGCGGTGAGCTGCTCCTCAGTGACCTGCTGGCCGTCGAGCGGGACCGCGAACGCCTGGAGTCGCTGGCCGAAGTCCGGGTCCTCGACGCCGATCACCGCGGCGTCGAGCAGCTGCGGGTGACCCGCGAGCAGGTCCTCGACCTCCTGCGGGTAGACGTTCTCGCCGCCCGACAGAATCATGTCGTCCTCGCGGCCGTCGACGAACAGGCGGCCGGCCGCGTCGAGATGGCCGACGTCGCCGATGTTCATCAGCCCGCCGGCGACCTCGCGCGAGCCGCCGCCCGAGTAGCCGTCAAACACGAGCCCGCTGCCGACGAACACGGTCCCGACCGCGCCGGGCCGGACCGGGCGGCGTTGCTCGTCGAGCACCGCGATCGTCACCCCGCGCGGCGCGCGGCCGACGGTCCCCGGAGCGGCGCGCAGGTCGGCGGGACCCGCCAGCGAGGCGAAGCCGGTCTCGGTCGAGCCGTAGAGGTCGAAGAGGATCTCCCCGAACGTGTCCATGAACGCCGTCGCGACGTCGGGCGCGAGCGGGGCGCCGGCGGACGCCGCCGCGCGCAGCGAGCTCGTGTCGCGACGAGCGTGACTCGGTCCCCGCCCGCCCGACAGCGCGAGGATCCGCTGCAGCATCACCGGCACGCCGACGAGGTGCGTCGCGCGGTGGCGCTCGATTGCCTCGAGCGCCCAGCGGGGATCGAAGCGGCGCCGCAACACGACCGGCGCGCCGACGAACAGCGCGAGGCCGAGGAACGCGAGGCCGAAGCCGTGGAAGACGGGCGGGCCGATCACGATCGGGTCGCCGGCGTGCGGCTTGAGCTGCTCCAGCAGGGTCGTGAGCGGGCCGAGCACGGCCGAGGGGGACGGCTCGCGCGCCGCCCCCTTGGGCGCGCCGGTCGTGCCGGAGCTGAGGATCACGAGGCGGCCGGGCGTCGGCGGCGGGGGCGGCTTCGGCGCGGACGCGCCCGCGGCGGCGAGCCGGTCGAGCGTCGGGACGTCGGGGGGCGGGTCGGTGTCGTGCCACGCGAGGATCCGGGCAGGCGGAGCGACCGAAGCGTCCTGCTCTGCGGTCGTGGCGCGGGCCTCAGGCAGGACGCTTGTCGGACGAATGCTCGCTGCGGCGTCGAGCGCGGCGTCGAACTCCTCGTCGTGAACGATCGCGCCCGGCGCGTGCGGGGCGAGCGCCTGCGCAAGCTGCGGTCCCGGGAAGTCCGTGTTGAGCAGCAGCAGATCGGCGCCGAGGCGCGAGGCGGTCAGCATCGCCTCGACGAAGCCGCGGTGGTTGCGGCACATGACGGCGAGCGCGCGACCCGGTCCGATGCCGTGCTCGCGGCGCAGCGCGGCGGCGATCCGCTCGGCGCGCTCGTTGAGCTCCGCGAACGTGATCGAGCCGCGCTCGTCGATCACCGCCGGGCAGTGCGGGTCGCGGGCGGCGCTGACGGCGCAGCCGGCGGCCGCGCCGAGCCCGAGGGCGCGGGCGGCCGAGAGCGCCTTCAGCGCGCGGACGGGCGGCAGCGGCTTGAGCATCCCGGCGCCGGCGAGGGCGCGCAGCGCCGGTACGGCCATCCCCGCAACGGAGCGCGCCTCGGCGAAGCGGGCGAAGCGGCTCACGCGCCGCCCCGCGGGTCGCCGGGCCGAGCCGAGTCGGCAGGCGAC
>JBJMLB010000110.1:0-22471 GCA_045805465.1 Conexibacter sp.
CTGGCGAACGCGTACTCCGAGCACAACCTCGCGACCGAGACGCGGCAGCAGCTCGACGCGATCGATGCGGCGCAGAGTGACCTGCAGCGCCAGATCGATGCGCTCCCCGTCGGCTCCCCCGACCGCTCCACGCTGCAGGAATCGAGCCAGCGGCTCGACGAGCTGCGCGCGATCGCGAACGGCGGGCTGCAGATCATCACGCGCGCGAGCGCGCCCGACACCCCGAGCGGCGCGACGCTCAAGACGACGGCGATCCTCGGCCTGCTCGTCGGGCTCGCGCTCGCCGGCGCGCTCGTATTCCTGCTTGAGTCGCTCGATCGCCGCGTCAACTCGGTCGAGGCGTTCGAACGCTCCTACCGGCTGCCGGTCCTGGCGAGCGTCCCGCCGAACGCCTTCAAGCATCGTCGCGCCGACGCCCGCGTCGGCTCGCTCGAGCCGTACCGGATCCTGCGCAGCGCGCTCGACTTTGTCGCCGTCACGCGCCAGCTCGACACGCTGCTGATCACGAGCGCCGTGTCGGGCGAGGGCAAGTCGACCGTCTCGATCGACCTCGCGCACGCGATCGCGCTCGCCGGTCGTCGTGTCGTGCTGGTGGAGCTCGACCTGCGCCAGCCGAGCTTCTCGCACCACTTCGCGGTCGATCCGCATCGGGGAATCACGACCGCGCTGACGGGCCGGGAGGAGCTGCACGACCTGCTGGTGCAGCCGTTCGCGCAGCTGCCGAACTTCTCTCTGCTGCCGGCCGGGACGCTGCCGCCCAACCCGTCGGAGCTGCTCGGCTCGCCCGCCGTCTCGGCGCTGCTGGCCGATCTCGCCGCGGACGACACGATGGTCGTGATCGACGCGCCCCCGCTCAACCCGGTGGCGGACGCGCAGGTGCTGCTCAACAACCCGGCAATCCACGCGGCGCTGCTCGTCTCGCGGCTCGGGTACACGACCCGTGACCAAGTGCAGAGAGCGCGCTCGATCCTCGACCGCCACATGCTCCAGCCGGTCGGGCTCGTCGTGACCGGCGTGCGCGCGCCCGGACGCAGCGGCTACGAGGTCTACGGGCCAGCCGAGCCGGCGCTCGCCGAGGCCGCAGAGCCGCTGCCGGATATGCGGCGCCGGCGCGCGCCTCGCTAGCGCCGGAACCGGCGATGCTCACGCTTCGTCAGCGACTCCGGGGCTACTGGGTCGAGTCGCTGCTGGCAGCGCTCGCAGCGACGCTCGCGACGCTGGCGATCGCGGTCTTCGCGGAGCGGCGGCTCGGCGGCGCCGGCCTGTTCGTGCCGCTGATCCTGGTCGCCGCCGCGCTGCTCGTGCGGCGCCCGATCGCGGCCGTCTCGCTGGCGGTCGCGATGCCGATCCTGTGCGAGGGGCCGACGTTCGGCATCCCCGCGATGACGAAGCTCTACGACCCCGTCTTCAAACAGCTGACGGCGCTCGACCTGCTCGTCGCGTTCGCCGCGCTGGCGGTCGCGCTCGACCTCGTCCGCCGACGCCGGCAGCCGCACCTGCCGGCCGCGCTCGGCTTCCCGCTGATGCTGGTCGCGCTCGCGATGGCGGCCGGGCTGGCCGTGACGCTGGGCGACGGCGGGAGCGTGCGCGACACGCTCTTCTCGATGCACGTGCTCGGCTACCTGCTCGTGCTGCCAATCGCGATCGTCAACCTCGACCTCGACCGCGACCAGCTCAAGCTGCTACTGAAGGGCGCGATCGGGCTCGCGCTGCTGAAGGCGGCGCTGGGGCTGATCGTGATGGCGACGGGCGGCAGCGTCGAGCTCGACGGCGGCACGCACCTGACCTACTACGAGCCGACTGCCAACTGGCTGATCATGATCGCGCTCCTGGGGACGATGGCTGCGCTGGTCGGCGGGATGCCGCGCGAGCGCTGGATGGCGGTGGGCGTGCCGCTGTTGATCACCGCACTCCTGCTGTCCTACCGGCGCTCGTTCTGGATCGCGTCGGTGCTGGGCCTGCTGCTCGTGCTGCTGCTCGGCACCTCCCGCAGAGGCCGAAGGGTGCTCGTGCCGGCGGTCGCGCTCGTGGCGATCGCGATCTGGTTCGTCGGCTCGATCGAGTTCCAGGCGCAGACGCCGCTCGCGCACCGCGTGCAGTCGCTCGCGCCGTCGAGAATCGAGACGAACGCCGAGGACCGCTACCGCCTCGACGAGCGCGTCAACGTGGTCGCCGAGATCAAGCGCCATCCCGTCGCCGGAATCGGCCTCCAGCAGTACTGGCGGGCGAGCGAGCGACCGCTGCCGGTCGAGCACGTGGACGGACGGCTGTACGTCCACTTCGCGCTGCTGTGGTGGTGGATGAAGCTCGGGATCCTCGGTGCGATCGCGTTCGTGTCGGTGCTGCTGGGCGCACTGTTGCTCGCCTGGCGCACCTGGCGCAACAACGGCGAGCCGCTGTTCCGCTGCTTCGGGCTCGCGTCGATGTGCGGCGTCCTCGGGCTGGTCGCGGTCGAGACGACGGCGAGCTTCACCGGCGTCGACGCGCGCTTCACGGTCGTGTTCGCGGCGCAGCTCGGGCTGCTGGCGGTGCTCCAGCGCGGTGTGACGTGATCATCCTCTCGATCGGCAACCTCTATCCCCCGCACTACGCCGGCGGCTACGAGCTGATGTGGCACACGTGGGTGGAGTACGCGCGCGGCGCCGGCCACGTCGTGCGCGTGCTGGCGAGCGACGAGCGCACCGGCGCGACCGGCCCTGACCACTCCGACGTGCATCGGGAGCTGCGGCGCTACTGGAGCGCCGGCGGCTCGCCGCAGCTCACCGTGCGTCAGCGGGTCGCGCTCGAGCGCGCGAACGCGGCCGTGGTGCGTCGCCACCTGGAGGAGCTGCGGCCCGACGTCGTCGCCTGGTGGGGCATGGGCGGGATGCCGCTGTCGTCGATCGAGCAGGTGCGGCGCGCGGGTGTGCCGGCCGTCGCGTTCGTGATGGACGACTGGCTGACCTACCAGCCGCCGGGCGACGCCTGGCTGCGGCTGTGGGCCGGCCGCCCGCGGCTGGGTCGGATCGCCGAGCGCGTCGTGCGAATCCCCACGCGCGTCGACTTCGCCGACGCCGCCACGTACGTGTTCGTCTCCGAGACGCTGCGCCGGCAGGGTCCGCCGCTGCCGCGCACCGCCGTCGAGCCCTCCGGCGTCGCCGACGACTTCGTCGACCCGCGGGCGCCGCGCCCGTGGAGCTGGCGGCTGCTGTCGGTCGGGCGGATCGATCCGCGCAAAGGGGTTGCGACCGCGATCGAGGCGCTCGTCGAGCTGCCCGAGGCGACGTTGACGGTCGCGGGAAGCGGTCCCGCGACGCTGCTGGCGGAGCTCGCCGCGCTCGCCGAGCGCGTGGGTGTGGCCGGCCGCGTCACGTTCGCGGGAGCGGTCCCGCGGGCCGACCTGCCGGCGCTGTACGAGGCGCACGACGCGGTCGTCTTTCCGGTCGTGTGGGAGGAGCCGTGGGGGCTCGTGCCGCTGGAGGCGATGGCGCTCGGACGGCCCGTCACCGCCAGCGGCCGCGGCGGCTCGAGCGAGTACCTGCGCGACGAGGAGAACTGCCTCCTGCACACGCCGGGCGACCCGACCTCGCTCGCCGCCGCGGTGCGCCGGCTGGCCGGCGACGAGGCCCTGCGCGAGCGCCTGCTCGCCGGCGGCCTGCGGGCCGCCTCGCACTACACGGAGTCGCGCTTCAACGAGGCGGCGACGGCGCAGATCGAGGCGGCGGCGCGAGCGTGAGCCGCCCGCGCCGCGTGCGGATCAGCCGTTCGCCGCGAGCTCGCTCTTGATCTCGGCCGTGTAGGCGCCCTTCGCCGCGCCATTGCTCTGCTGGGCACCGAAGTACGCCTCGCGGCCGGTCTTCGTGCCGGTCGCGTACTGGTCGTGCGCCTGGTAGAGGAAGAACGCGCCCAGGCGGCTGCCGTAGCGGCTCTGCATGCCGGCGAGCGCGGAGTGCACCGTGCTGGCGGCCGCGTCGTAGGTCATGCACTTGTCGAAGCCGTAGTTGTCCGAGAGGCAGTTGCCGTTGTCGGTCGAGAGGCCCCACTCGGTGACCCAGATCGGCAGGTCGCGCGCGCCGCCGGTCTTCGCCGAGTTGATCGTCGAGTCGATCCGCGTCGCCCAGTTCGGGCCATACGGGTGGATCGTCCAGCCGTTGACGAGATCGGCGAGGTTCGGGACCGCCTTCAGCATGTTCGTCATCCACGAGCTCTGGTTGACGGCGTTGTCGCCGATCGCCAGCAGGCCGACGTTCCTGTTGGCCGCCGTGATCGCGACTGCGGCGTCCTTCGCGCGCTGCGCGTAGCTCTGCGCGCGGGCGGCATAGGTCCCCATCGAGTTGTCGGAGAACTGGTAGCTGTAGCTGGTCTCGTTGCCGAACTCGATCTCCGTCGGCATCACGTTGGTCGGGTAGCTCTTGCCCTGCCAGAAGGTGCCCCCGGGGCCGTAGGCGGCGGCCCAGGTCGCGAGGTTCAGCGCCTCCGTCGTCGAGGGGATGCGGCCGTAGAAGGTCGCGAGCAGCACGGGCCGGATGCCGGCCTTCGCGTACGCCTCGATGTCGGACGCCATGTTCGCCGCCGACTTGTTGATGTCGAAGTCGAGCCGCGCGGTGCGCGCGCCCATCGCCTTCAGGAAGCTGATCTCGTACTGATGGGCCGTGCCGGCGGTGAGGCCCATCTGGAAGGTGCCGTCGACCGGCGCGGGCGCCGGAGCGGGCGCCGGAGCCGGGGCGGGCGCGTCCGGGTAGGTGATCGACACCTCGGAGGACCAGGCGCTGCCGTCGATCGCCGTGCGCACGCTGTAGCGCACGGTCTTGCCCGCAACGGCGGCGGGCGTGGTCGAGGTGCCGGCCACGACCGTGTACTGGTCGGCCTGCCCGGAGATCCTGCTCACGAGCACGTACGTCGTGACGTCGCCGACTTGGCTCCACGCGAGCGAGGTGCCCGAGGCGGTGAGGGCCGGGGCGGCGAGCAGGTCCACGCTCGGCGTGGGCGCGGGCGCCGGAGCGGGCTCGGAGGTGGCCGGGGCCGGCGCGACCTCCACGGCCGGGTACGCGATCGAGACTTCCTGTGCCCAAGCGCTGCCCGTGGCGTCGGCGCGCACGCTGTAGCGCACCGTCTGGCCCGGGACGGCCGGCGGCGTGGTCGACGTGCCCTTGACGACCGAGTACTGATCTGCCTGGCCCGGCACCTTGCGCACGAACACGTAACGGTTGACGTTGCTGACGGCGTTCCAGCTCAGCTTCTGGCCGCTGACCGTGATCGTCGGAGCGCTCACGGTCGCGCCCGTCCGCGCCCGGCGGGCCTGACGACGCGCGACGCGGTTGAGGCGGCGCTGCGCGCGGTGCAGGCGCACGCCCGCGCTCTGGAGAGCGCGACGCTGCGCCGTGCAGGCGCCGGCGTGACGGCGCTGGCAGCGCTTGAGGACGCGCGCCTTGACGACGAGGCGATGGTCGGCGGCGCGCTGCGCCCGCGACGCGTGGTTCAGCCGGGCGACGGCGGCGCGAGCCTTGCCGGCGGCCTTGGCCTTGGGAGACCCGAGCGCGGCCCCCGGGGCCACGGCGAGCATGCTCACGACGGCGAGGAGCAATGCTGTGACAAGCCAACGCGAGGGCTGGCGCAGGGGGAACGCGGGCATCGGGTCTCCTTCGGTGGCCGGGCTGTCTCGGAGAGACCCCTGGCTTTGCGGACCCACCTCGCGGTGGGGGTGCCGTTTGTCGGGAAAAGCGAGCCGGTCGCGCCGCAGTGTCCATTCCGTTGGACGAGGCGGGCAACCGTGCCCAGGCTCAAGTTCGGCGGCGTGCGGTCGAGGCGCGAATCGAGCGCCTGGGTCTGGACGGATGTCCAGAGAACGAGCGCCATCGCGCCATCGGGTGCGCCGACGAGTCGGATTCGGTGCCCACCATGGCCCACGGTGCGTGCGGGCCGCGTCGCTGCTTGGCGCGACCGCCCTCGCACGCCGCGATTCGCTCTAGGCTGTGCGGCCATGACCGCACTCGTGACCGGCGGCGCCGGCTTCATCGGCTCGAACCTCGTCGATGCGCTGCTCGCGCGCGGCGAGCGCGTCGTCGTCGTCGACGACCTCTCGACCGGCCGGCGGCAGAACCTCGACGACGCGGTCGCTCAGGGCGCGGAGCTGCATGAACTGGACGTGTGCGACGCCGACGCGCTGGGCGAGCTGTTCGCCGAGGTGCGTCCCGAGCTGGTCTTCCACCTCGCCGCGCAGATCGACGTGCGCCGCTCGGTCGCCGACCCGGCGGCCGACGCGCGCGTGAACGTCGAGGGCACGATCAACGTGCTCGCGGCCGCGCTGGCGGCAGACGCGCGGCGCGTCGTCTACTCGGCTACCGGCGGCGCCGTCTACGGCGAGGCCGAACAGGTGCCGACGCCCGAGGACGCGCCGGCGCAGCCGCTGGCGCCCTACGGTCAGGCGAAGCTCTCGGGCGAGGGCTACCTCGCGCTGTTCACGCGCCTGCACGACCTCTCGACCGTGTCCCTGCGCTACGCGAACGTCTACGGGCCACGGCAGGATCCGCTCGGCGAGGGCGGCGTGATCGCGATCTTCTGCGGCTGCTTCGCCGAGGGCCGCACGCCGACGATCTACGGCGACGGCGAGCAGACGCGAGACTACGTCTACGTCGGCGACGTCGTAGCGGCCAACCTGCGCGCGGCCGACTCCGCCGTCGTCGGCCCGGTCAACGTCGGAACGGGCGTCGAGACGTCGGTGCTGCATCTGGCGGCGGCGTTCCGGGACCTCGAGGGCGGCGGCGCATTCGCACCCGAACACGCGCCGGCACGCCCCGGCGAGGTCCTGCGCAGCTGCCTTGACGCCTCGCGAGCACGGGAGCTGCTCGGATGGGAGCCGCAGGTTCCGCTCGCCGACGGGCTCGCGCTGACGCTCGCGACGCTCAGCGCGTCCGGCGCCCGCTGAGCGTCTGAAGCGAGCCGCTCAGCGGGCGAGGAGGGACGTCAGCGCCTCGATCGAGTAGCGCTCCGCCGCGAGCGTTCGTCCGCGCTCGCCGAGTCCGGGAGCGCCGTCGCGCAGCACGCGCGTGAGCGCGTCGGCGTAGGCATCCCCGCCCTCGGCCAGCAGGCACTGCTCGCCGTCGCGCACCGCCAGCCCGGCTGCGGCGCGCGGCGTCGCGACGACGGGCAGCCCGTAGGCGAGCCCCTCGACGAACTTCAGCGGCGTGCCGCCGCCCTGCAGCAACGGCACGACGACCGCGGAGACGCCTGCATAGGCGTCGGCGAGGTCGTCCACGAAGCCGAGCGCCTCGACGCGCGGATCGTCCGACGGCGGCTCGTCGAGCCCCGCGCCGACCAATCGCAGGCGTGCGTCGGGTAGCTCCTCCCACACGCGCGGCATCACGTCGTCGAGCAGGAAGCGCAGGCCGTTGCGGTTCGGCTCGTAGGAGAAGTTGCCGACGAACAGCGCACGCCGCGCCCCGACGTCGGGCGTCACGGGAGCGATCGCCGCCACGTCGACGACGTTCGGAACGAGCCGCAGGCGCGCGTCCGGATACAGCTCGCGCGCGGCGGCGGCGTCGGCCTCGCTCACCATCCACGACTCGGCCGCACGCGCCAGCACCCCCCGCTCGAAGCGCCGCAGCTGCTCCGGGCTGCCGAGGCCCTTGCTCGCCTCCAGCTCGTGCCGGTAAGCCGACTCGAGGTTGTGCGCGTTGTAGATCACCGGCCGGCGGCGCGCGAGGCCGGCGAGCGCGGCCGCCTCGGTGGGGCCGTCGGCGATCACGCGCGTCGCGTCGCTCGGCGCGAGGCGACGCACCGCCGCTACCAGCTCCGGCGAGACGCCGCGCGCGAAGTCGTTGGGCACGCCTCTCAGGCGGGCGGCGCCGTAGGCGAGCAGCCGGCGCAGGCCGCGCGAGGGCTCGACCGCCTCGAAGGCGATGCCGGGGATCGCCCGGTACGCCGCGTCCGGTCCGTCGCCGCCGAAGCGCACGTAGACGATCGTGACTCCGCCGCCGGCCGCCGCGAGCGCGCGGACGACGCCGTACGTGCGCACGGCGCGACCCGAGCGCAGGATCGGCGCGTGGACCGAGACGAGGACGTCGCTCATGGCGCCAGCGCCTCGATCGCGCTCGCGATCTCTCCCAGGCGCGCGTCCCACGAGTGCGCCTCGGCCGCGCGCGAGCGCTCGGCGCGACGGACCGGGTCCTCGCCCGCGAGCGCATCGTCGAGCAGCGCGGCGAGGCCGGACGCGTCGGGCGACGTCGCAACCTCCTCCACGCCGGCGATCGACGGCAGCTCGGTCGCGACGACCGGCAGGCCGGCCGCGAGGTACTCGTACACCTTCATCGGGAAGATCCCGTCGGTCAGCTCGTTGCGGGCGTACGGGATCAGGCCGGCGTCGGCGCCGCGCAGCACGTCCGGCAGCTCGTCGTATCTGCGCGCTCCGAGCAGGTGGAGGTTCGGCTCGGTCCCGAGCGCGGAGACGTCGGTGCGGGGATCCCCGACGCCGATCGGGCCGACGAGCGCGAACGACCACTGCGGGCGCGCCCGCGCCAGCTCGACGATCAGCGGCACGTCGAGCTTCGTCGCGACGACCGCACCTGTGAAGACGACGCGCGGGTGCGGCAGCGCGTCGAGCTGCGCGTCGACGGGGCCGTCCTGCAGCGCCCGCGCGAACAGCGCCGTGTCGGCGACGTTGGGCGCGAACAGCACGTTGCCGTTGAGCGTCCGCATGCGCGCCGCGAGCGACGGCGCGCTCGCCAGTACGAGATCCGCCCGCTCCGCGAAGCGCGTCTCGGCCGCGCGGAAGGAGGCGCCGTCGATCCCCGGCTGGGCGGCGAGGTCGTCGACGCAGTGGTAGACGACGACCGAGGGGTCGAGCGCGTCGAGCAGCGCCTCGGCCTGCGGAACGTATGCCCACAGGATCGGCCGGTGCAGGCGGAGCCGGCGCGCGGCGCGGCGCACCAGGAACGGCAGCAGCCGTCGGTTGAGCGCGCGCACGGCCGCGAAGCGGTGCAGCGGGATCACGAGCGGCGAGAGCACGTGCAGGCCGTCGGCCGCGCGCGGCGGCGCGACGCCGCGGCGCAGGCGCCGCAGGATCCGCTTGACGTCGCGGCCGGCGAGCTGCGGCTGGCGCAGGCCGAGCGACTCGACGAACAGCACGTTGTTCTCGCGCGCGAGGCGCGACATCAGGTGGTGCTGGTTCGTCCACAGGTCGGTGTCCCAGTCGGCGAAGCCGACGCAGAGGATGTCGCGACCGTGCAGGCGGGGGGATGGCGCCTCCGGCATGCGCGGGATCATCGCAAGCCCGCCGGCTCTTCGGGCGGGCCCGGACGCCGTGGCGGGCGGGTCCTGACCACCGGCTTCGCCGGCGGTGCCCTTCCGGGTGCGCGCACGTCCGCCTGACGGCGGCCGCACGTGCATCCTCACTGCCACCCGCCCGATCGGCGTTGTAGCCTCGCGCCGGTGATCGCAACCGCTGCCGCCGACCTCGACGCCGCTCGCAGCGCTCGCCTGCTGTTCGACGCGGAGATCGAGGCGGGTGTGCTGGCGCCGAAGGAGGCCGCGATCGCGCCGGTGCTCGATGCGGTGCGTGCGCGGCGGGTTCCGTCGGCTGTGAATCGGTTCGCGCAGGACGTCTCGCGCAAGCTCGGGCGGCTCGACCACGAGGGTGCGGTCGATGCGCCGCTGGTGGCGGCGCGGCGCGCGGTGCTGGGCGAGCGGGCGGCTGCGCCGCCGCGGTTCCTCGTGCGCGTGGACGAGTTCCCGCACTACCAGGCGTGGGACGACCCGGAGCGGTTCGGGTCGGCGGGCTTCGCGCGCTTCCACGAGATCTTGCAGACGGCCGGGGTCCCCTACCTCGTCGCCGCCCTGCCGCGCGTGAGCAGAGCGCCGCTCGACCCGACGGTCGCCGAGTCGCGCACGCTGACGGACGAGGAGGCGGCGCTGCTGCGCCATGCGGCGGGCTCCGCAGGCGTCGCGATCGCCCTGCACGGCCGCGATCACCGCACGCGCTTCTCGTCGCCGCGCAGACACTCCGAGCTGTGCGGCCTGGACGAGGCCGCCTTGGCGGCGCTGCTCGACGATGCGCTCGCCGAGCTCGATCGCCACGGCATCTACCCGGACGTGTTCGTCGCTCCCTACAACCGCTTCGACGCCGTCCAGTGGCCGGCGCTCGCGGGGCGCTTCCCAATCGTCTGCGGCGGGCCCGAGTCGATCCGGCGGATCGGCTTCCAGCGCACGCCCGTGTGGCGCGAGGGCGCCGTCTACCTGCCGGCGTACGCGCCGTACTACGGCCGCGCGCGCGAGGTGCTGCCGGCGGCCGAGCGCGCGATCGAGGCGCAGACCGGCCTGTGGACGCCGCTCGTGCTGCACTGGGGCTGGGAGTCCGACGCGGGCTGGCGCGAGCTGGAGGCGCTGTGCGCGCGCATCGCCCCCTACGCCGCCGAGTGGACCGACTTCCGCGCCGCCGTGGAGCGCAGCCGATGAGCCCGCTCCCGTCACCGCCGGCGCCCACTGACGCGGGCGTCCTGATCGACGAGCTGCGCGCACGCTTCCCGCGGGTCGCCGTCGTGCACGACTGGCTGACGATCCCCGGCGGCTCCGAGGACGTCGTGATCGAGCTGCTGGAGCTGTTCCCGCACGCCGAGCTGTTCACGACCGTCTACGACCCGAGACCGTGGCCGGCGATCATCACCGAGCGCCCGGTCCACGCCTCGTTCCTGAACCGCATTCCGGGGGCGGTGTCGAACTACCCGAAGCTGCTGCCGCTGATGAACCATGCTTTCGAGTCGTTCGACCTGTCGGGCTTCGATCTGGTGCTCTCCAGCAGCCACGCGAACGCGAAGAACGTCCACACCCCGCCCGGCACGCTGCACGTCTGTTACTGCCACACGCCGATGCGCTATGCGTGGGAGCCCGAGTTCCTCGCGGGCGAGGAGATCGGCCGCGCCACGCGGCTGATGCTGCCGCCGCTGCTCGGCTACCTGCGCCGCAAGGACCTCGCGGGCGCCGCCCGGCCCGACGTGTTCGTGGCGAACTCGGCCTACGTCGCGGCGCGCATCAGACGCTTCTACGGACGTGAGGCGCACGTCGTGCACGCGCCGGTCGACGTCGACCACTATCTCCAGATCGAGCGCCGGGCAGGGCCGTCTGACGACGACGGCTTCTATCTCGTCTTCGGTCGCGTGGTCCCCTACAAGCGCGTCGACCTCGCGATCGCGGGCGGCGCCCTCGCCGGCCGCTCGGTGAAGGTCGCCGGCGGCGGCCGAGCGCTGGAGGCGGTGCGGGCGCAGGCGGGGCCGAACGCTGAGCTGCTCGGGCGCGTCCCCGACGAGCAGCGTGACGCGCTGCTCGGCAGCGCCCGCGCGCTGCTGTTCCCGGGCGAGGAGGACTTCGGGATCGTGCCGGTCGAGGCGCAGGCGGCCGGGCTGCCGGTGATCGCCTACGGCGTCGGCGGCGCGCGCGAGACGGTGCGCGACGGCGTTACCGGCGTCCTGTTCGACGAGCAGACGCCGGAAGCCGTCGCGGCGGCGATCGCGCGCTTCGAGGCGCTGCCGCTCGACCCCGCGGCACCGCGCGAGAACGCCCGCGGCTTCGGCCGTGCGCGCTTCCGCGCCGAGATGGCCGCGGTGATCGCGCAGGCCGCCGACACCGGCCGCGCCTGAGCGCACGGCCGCGCTCGCCGCGCGCCGCTATGCTCCCCCGCGGACCGTGCTAGGCGGGGAGGTAGCGGTGCCCTGTACCTGCAATCCGCTCTAGCGGGGCCGAATTCCCTCTCGAGGGGTGCGGCTCCGGGGGTCAGCTCGTCGCTCGCAGGCGTCGATGGCCAGGTCCCGCGCGATGGCGACCCGTGAACCAGGTCAGGTCCGGAAGGAAGCAGCCTTAAGCGGCCTCCGCCATGCGTTGCGGGAGTGCCTGACCGGAGCCGGCGGATGACGTCAGCGCCCCGGAACCGGCTTCGACGGAGGGTGCACGGTCCATTTTCGCGCCGGAGGAGCGTTTCGCGCTCCGGTCGCCGCAGGCGGCGACCTGCGGGCGATGGCGGTTTCGCCCTACGGCGACCGCAAGCGGACGCCTGCGATGGCGGTTTCGCCCTACGGCGACCGCAAGCGGACGCCTTCGGGCGACGTCACTCGACGTCGTGGCGCCCGAGCAGTGCCGGGACCGTCATCAAGATGATCTTCAGGTCGAGCCAGAGCGACCAGTTCTCGATGTAGTAGTTGTCCCACTCGACGCGGTCGTCGAGCGACGTCTGCCCGCGCAGCCCCTGCACCTGCGACCAGCCGGTCAGGCCGGACTTGACGCGATGGCGGTCGCCGTAGCGGTAGACGTGCTCCTCGAACGATCGAACGAAGTTGGTGCGCTCGGGGCGCGGGCCGACGATTGCCATGTCGCCGCGCAGGATGTTGAACAGCTGCGGCAGCTCGTCGAGCGACAGGCGGCGCATGATCTCGCCGACGCGCGTGCGGCGGTCGTCGCCCTCGACGCCGCCGGGCGCCTGGCCCTCGACGGGCACGAACTCGGCCTCGGACGGCGGCGCGACGCGCATCGAACGGAACTTGAGCATGTGGAACTCGCGGCCGTCGAGGCCAACGCGGCGCTGGCGGAAGAAGATCGGGCCGGGCGAGCTGAAGCGCACCGCGAGTGCGAGGCCCACCAGAACCGGAGACAGCAGCACGACCGCGACGAACGCGACGATGCGGTCGATCGCGTACTTGATGCCGAACTGCCAGCCGCGCGGGTCGACCGTCGCCGCGCGCAGCAGCGGGACGCCGCCGAGGTGCTCGACCTCGACGCGATTCGAGACCTCCTCGAACAGGCGCGGGACGACGACGACCTCCACGCCCAGCTCGCGGCAGCGGCGGATCATGCCGAGCAGAACGGCGTGCGGCGCGGTCGAGAAGGTCACGACGACCTGCTCGACGTCGTAGCGCTGCACGACCTGCTCGAGGTCCCAGCTGGCGCCGAGCACGCGCAGGCCGTCCTCGTCCTCGCCGTCGATCATCGGGTCCTTGTCGAGGAAGCCGATCGGGCGCAGGCCGAACTCGGGCCGCTCGCGCAGGCGTCTGGCGATCAGGTGCCCCACGCTGCCGGCGCCGATGATCAGCGTGTTGAAGCCGGTCTCGCCGAGGCGCAGCGCGCGACGGCGGTCGAGCGTGATGCCGACGCGCCCGGCGCCGAGGAAGACGAGCGCGAAGGCCCACAGGCGCACGGTCTGCGCGGTCAGCGTCCCGTCGTCGCTGAGCAGGGCGCGTGCGAACGTGAGCGTCATCGCGGCGATCGAGGTCGCGGCGAAGATGCGCGCGACGGCGTCGACGGGCGTGTCCTGCAGGCGGAAGCCGTAGAAGCCGCGCGCCTCGAGGATCACGAGCGTCAGCGCGGCGTAGGCGATCGCCCAGGCGAAGTTCGTCACCGTGCTGGGCACAGGGGCGGCGACGATCGCGGTCACCGCGGCAGCCAGCAGCATCGCGGCGTCGGCGGTGCGGTAGGTGACGCGAGCTCGGCGAGAGCGACGGACTCGCCGATCGCGTGCTGCGTGCAGGTCGGCGGTCAGGCGGGCGCTGGAATCGCTGATGAAATGCTCGGTAAGGGCTGAGGCCACGTCGCTCTGGACACCTCTTCGGCAGTTCTCCGCCGGAGGTTGAGCGGGTGGTGCGGTCTGCGGAGGCGACGGGTCATCGCTGAGACGTCTGGGCGAGGACGCGAGGCGATCGGCCGTGCTCGTGTCTGAGCCGATCGCCATCGCAATCTCATCTCCCGCGCGTCCGGGCGGTGCCCATCCGTCGTGCGCTCAGAGCTAGCTGAGCGGCCGCGCGAACCGACGCAGGCCAACGCCCACGCCGACGAGCGCAACGCCACCGAGTGCGAGCAGGCCGATGTCCAGGCCGGTGAACGGCAGCGAGCCGTTGTCACTGGAACTGGCAACTTGGACCTGCTGCGGGGCCGACGCGGACGGTCCATTGCCGCTATCGACGGTGCCGACGATCCCACCGCCCTTCCCGGCGTAGGTGTCGCTCGTCGCGGTTTGTGCATACGCCGGAACGGCGACCACAAGCGCGAGGGCGACCACGGCCATAAGCAAGGCGAGTCGCTTCATTCGAACCAATCCCTTCCCATCCTTGTATTGGTTGGCACGAAGCGCGCCAGGGCGCTTCAAACCTACTTTTTCATGCATTTTTGGCGAATTGCGCCCCAAACTAGCACCAACTCGCCGCACCTACAACCGCAGAGGCACCGTTCAGACCGTCAGATCGGCGCCAAACGGGCCATCGACGTTGCCTGAAAGGCGTTGGACGTCGCGGCGCAAGCTGCCGAAGGCCTCTTGAGCGGTGAGCGGACGCCGTCCTCCGATGCGGCTGAGCGCCTCGCGCACGAGCGGCTCGGCCGAATCGAGCGAACGGGCGCGTTCATATTGCACGCGCGCGCGAGCGCGCTCGCCGACCGCCGACAGGGCGAGGCCGCGTCCGAAGTACGCGAACCAGTCTCCCTCGTCGCGCTCGAGCGCTGCCGAGAAGCGCCGCTCAGCAACCCGAGAACGGCCCAGTTCCAGCGCAATCACGCCTGCGACGAGCTCCGGCCGCGAGCTGAGCGGGTTCAGGTCCGCCGCGCGATCGAGCCGCTCGAACGCCCGCGCGGGATCGCTCGGCCAGCCGCTGCCGGCGGCCGCGACCTCGCGCTCGGCGAGATACGGCAGCGCGATTGCGGTGGCCGCGAGCAGTGCAAGCGCACCGAGGACGACCGCCGCTGCGACGCGCCCGCGCTCGGCGCGCACCGCGACTCCTGCCGGCGCCCGCTCCGTCACGGGCGCCGTCCGCTCCGCCGCCTCCGCACCCTCGGCCGATGCTGCGGGTGCCCCAAAGACTGGGGTGGCGGAAGCCCGGGACTGGCGCATCGACGCTCCTGCGAGCGCGAGGAATGCGAGTGCCGGGCCGCTCAGCGCCGGGATCTCCCAGAACCAGTCGACCGAGCCGTGCACGAGCCAGACCACGAGCGGCAGCAGCGCGATCGCGGCGACGGCGGCGACCGTCGGCCCAGCCCGCCGGCGGCCTGCCAGCGCCGCCGTCAACGCCGAGGCCAGGAAGCCGGCGAACAGCAGGAAGCCGACGATGCCGGTGTGCGCCAGTAGACGGAGCTCGAAGCTGTGGGTCCAGCGCGGCTGCTCGCTGCTGCGGCGCTCGCGCAGGTAGTAGGCGCTCCAGTTGTCCTGGCCGAGGCCGCCAATCGGGCGGTCCGCGAACGCCTTCAGCGAGACCCGCCAGAAGTCCGGCCGGTTGCTGCCGACGGCGGCGAAGCGGGAGCTGCCCGGGGCGGTCGCCTGATAGCCGTTCGAGCGGTTCCAGTAGTCCGCGATCCGCTGGTCCGGGCGGCCGTCGGTCAGCACGAGCCCGGCGGCGACCGCCGCCAGCACCGCGAGGAGCGCGATCCCGGCACCGATGCGGTTCGCGCCGCGCGCGACGCCGGCCGACACGGTCGTGCGGCGATCGAGCGCTGCGAGCGCCAGCCCGACCGCGAGCACACCCGTGCAGACGAGCAGCGCGACGTCGGCTGCATGGTTCGACGTGCGCACCAGCGCCTGCAGCGTCGCTGCCGCGGTGGGTGCCGCGTCGGCCTGCGTGAAGACGTCGAGCAGCGCCGGGAGCGCCAGCGCGCCGCCGGCGAACGGGACGAGCCCCCAGAGCGCGAAGCGCAGCCGGTCCGAGCCCGGCGTCAGGACGAGTGAGAGCACGAGCACGATCGGCAGGGCGAACAGCCACCCCCGGCTCTCGCACAGCACCGACAGCTGCAGCCCCGCGGCGGCGAGCGCCAGCAGCAGCCCGCGCAACGGGACGGGCAGCTCGCGGCGGGCGGCCAGCGCAATCGACACCAGCGCGGCGATCAGCAGCAGCGCCGCCGAGCCGTTCACGTAGCCGACCGGCGCGTCGAGTCGCGTGCCGTTGAACAGCGCCGGGATCTGCTCCGCGCTGCCGAGCCGCGCGAGCGTGACGACGGCGATCGCGCCGATCCCGAGCGCGAAGGCGCTGAGCGTGACGAGCGCCGTCCAGGTGCGCCACGGCAGCAGCGCGAACAGCGCGAACAGCATCAGGAACAGCAGCGCTCGGTTGCTGCCCTCGAGCGCATCGCCCGGCGAGGGAGCCCACGCGATCGACAGATAGGAGAAGCCGACGTAGGCGGTCAGGAACGCGAGCGCGAGCTGCAGCGGGCGCGACGCGCGCAGGCGACTGAGCCCGAGGCCCGCCACGCTCGCGACGAGCAGGCCGAGCACGAGCAGCGCGGATGGCTCCCACGTCGTCGGCTCGTAGCCGCCGCCGTGCGCGCCCCAGTAGACGAACAGGCCGACCGCGAGGAGAGCCGGGACGAGGACCACGCCCTCCGATCGCAGGCGCTCGGGCACGGCGGCAGCATAGGCCGCTGGGCGGTCGGCGGCCGAGCCCGTGGGTAGACTGGATCGTCCCGTGTCCGCCGGCCCGTCGCTCTATCGCCGCCATCGTCCCCGCACGTTCGACGAGGTGGTCGGGCAGACGCACGTCGTGCGCACCCTGCGCAACGCCGTCGAGCGGGGGAAGGTCCACCACGCGTACCTGTTCGTCGGCTCGCGCGGGACCGGCAAGACGAGCATGGCGAAGATCCTCGCCGCCTGCCTGAACTGCGAGCAGGGCCCGACCGTGACGCCGTGCGGCGTCTGCGACTCGTGCGTCTCGATCGCGTCCGCCACGTCGCTCGACGTGATCGAGATGGACGCGGCCTCGAACAACTCGGTCGACGACATCCGCGACCTGCGCGACAGAGTCGGCTACGCGCCCGTCTCCGGCCGCAACAAGGTCTACATCCTCGACGAGGCGCACATGCTCTCCCCGCAGGCGTGGAACGCCTTCCTCAAGACGCTCGAGGAGCCGCCGCCGCACACGATCTTCGTGCTCGCGACGACGGAGGCGAACAAGGTCCTGCCGACCGTCGTCGACCGCTGCCATCGCTTCGACTTCCAGCGCCCGACGGTCGAGGAGATCGGCGGGGTGCTGCGGCGCGTCGCCGAGCAGGAGCAGATCGGAGTCCCGGACGCGGCGCTGGCGCTGGTGGCCCGCCACGCGACGGGCTCGTTCCGCGACGCGCTCGGGACGCTCGAGCAGCTGACGACATACGGCGGCGTGGACGGCGGCGAGATCACCGTCGAGGAGGTCCTCGCGGTGCTCGGCGTCGCGGACGCGGAGGCGCTGTTCGGCGCAGTTGACGCCGTCGTCGCGCATGACGCGCGCGCGGCGCTGCTGGCGGTCGCGCGGCTCGCCGAGTCCGGCCGGGACGCGGGGCAGCTCGTGCGGGAGCTCGAGGTGCACGCGCGCGAGCTGCTGGCCGTGCAGGTGCTCGGCGAGGTGCCGGCAGAGCTGCGGCTGACGCCCGAGCGCGACGCGCGGCTCGCAGCGCAGGCGGCTGCGCTCGGCCGTCAGGACGTCGTGCGCCTGCTCGACCTGCTGTCGGACGCGTTGGAGGCGCTCGCGAGCGGCGCGCAGGCGCGCATCCAGCTCGAGCTCGCGCTCGTGAAGGCGGCCGCACCGGAGATCGACCCCTCGGCGCGCGCCCTGCTGGCGCGCATCGACCGCTTGGAGGCGCAGCTGACCGGCGGCGCGTCGGCCGCCCCGGTGGCAGCCCCCGCCGCGACTCCGCCGGCCGAGCTCGCGACGACGCCGGAACCCACCGTTCCTACGCCGCCGACCGAGCCCGCGACGACGCCGGAACCGACCGCTCCTACGCCGCCGACCGAGCCCGCGCCCACCGAGGCCGTGGCTGCACCGGCGCAGACCCCGCCCCCGCCTCCGCCAGTCGCCAACGGGACGACGAGCGGGCTCGCTCCCATGACGGCTGCCGCGGTCGCAGCGGCCGTCCCGGCGGCGCCCGGGCCCGCTGCCCCGCCGGCGCGGGTCGGCGAGCTCGACCTCGCCGCGTTGCGCGAGCTGTGGCCCGCGGTCGTCGAGGCGGTCCGCGGGGAGAACGGGCTGCTCGGCGCGGCGCTCGAGAAGGCCCAGCCGGTCGAGATCGACGGTGGCGAGGCGACGTTCGCCTTCGCGCGCGAGGAGTCGTTCTTCAAGGGCACGGCCGAGCGCGAGGAGCATCGCCAGCGGGTCGCGGAGACGATGCGCTCGCTGGCCGGCACCGCACTGCGGCCGCGCTACGAGCTGCGCGAGGTCGCCGCCGAGGAGCCGGCCGGGGCGCCGACGGTCACGGAGCCGACGGACGACGATCTGGTCGACCGCTTCGTGGCAGAGTTCGACGCTGAGGAGCTGATCGACGACGAGGGAGGGGCCTGATGCCGCAGCCGAATATGCAGCAGATGCTCAAGCAGGTCCAGAAGATGCAGGCCGAGATGGTGGCCGCGCAGGAGGCGCTGAAGGACGAGGTCGTCGAGGCCTCGGCGGGCGGCGGCATGGTGACCGTGAAGGTCAGCGGTGACCTCGAGGTCAAGTCGATCGCGATCGACCCCGAGGCTGTCGACCCCGAGGACGTCGAGCTGCTGCAGGACATGGTGCTCGCGGCCGTCAACGAGGGGCTGCGCGCGGCGCAGGAGCTCGCCTCGAAGAAGCTCGGCGGCATCACCGGCGGCCTCGGCGGGCCGGGCGGCGGGCTCGGGCTGCCGGGCTTCTAGGTCCGCGACGCGGGCGCGACGCGGACGAGAGCGAGTCGACGATGTCGTCCTTCTCCCCACCGGTCCAGCGGCTCGTGACCGAGCTCGGCAAGCTGCCGGGCATCGGCGGGCGCACGGCGCAGCGGCTCGCGTTCCACCTGCTGCGCGCCTCCGAGGAGGACGCGCTCGCGCTCGCCGACGCGATCCGCGAGGTGAAGGAGCGGATCGGGCTGTGCGAGATCTGCTTCAACCTCGCCGACGGGCCGCGCTGCCGCATCTGCTCCGACGAGCGCCGTGACTCCGCGATCGTGTGCGTCGTCGAGGAGCCGAGCGACATCATCCCGGTCGAGCGCACGCACGAGTTCCACGGGCGCTACCACGTGCTCGGCGGCGCGCTGTCGCCGATCGACGGCGTCGATCCCGACGACCTGCGGATCGCGGAGCTGTTCGCGCGAGTGGCCGGGGCGCATGAGCCCGCGAACGCCGACGGCCGCGCCGAGGGCATCCGCGAGGTCGTGCTCGCGACCAACCCGACGACGACCGGCGAGGCGACCGCGCTGCATATCGCCGAGCAGCTGCGCGAGCGCTCGCCGGACGTGACGGTCACGCGGTTGGCGAGCGGCCTGCCCGTCGGCGCCGACCTGGAGTACGCCGACGAGCTGACGTTGGGCCGGGCGTTCGCGGGTCGGCGGCGGGTGGGCTGAGCGAGCAGCGGCGCGAACGGCTCAGGCCGGAACCGCGGCCGGCGCCGACAGGAGCACGTCGAGGACCGGCACGCCGGGCAGCTCGGCCGCGATCCGCGCCCGCAGCTCCTCCGCGTCGAAGCGGTGGCGCAGGGGCGCGACCGGGTTGGTCGTCACCGCGAGCAGCGGGATCGGCGCGAGCACCGCGAGCATGACGCCGCGCGAGCGATGGCGCGCGCAGGTGCTGCGGCCGAGGAAGACTCTCGTCGCGTCGTCGGCGATCACCGGCACCGGCATGCCGCGGCGCGCGCGGGCGACGGCGTCCAGCAGGGGCTCGCACAGCGCGCCTTTGACGACGACGGCGCGTGCGTCGGTACGCCCGCGCAGCAGCGGCACGATCCCTTCGACGCGGTCGTGAACGACCGAGGAGTCGAGCGGGATCGCCTCGTCGCTGTCGAGCAGGAGCGCGCTCGCTGGCAGCGCCGCCGCGCGCGAGCGCAGCTCAGCATCCTCGACCGCGCCGAGCGTCAGCAGCTCGACGGCGGCCTTCGTGCGGCGCACCAGCTGGTCGAGGTCGGCGCTCAGGACCGCGCCGGTCGACAGCACGACGCCGTCCGCAAGCCGCGGCGAGGCGCCGGCGCGGCGGTCGATCGAGCCGTCGACGAGGACGCGCCCTGCGCCGAGCCTGCGCATCGTCTCGACGACCTCGCCGACGTCCTGCGCGGCGACCGGCCCGGCCACCTCGACCGTCCCGCGCTCCAGCAGCCGCGCGACGACGACGCGGCCGAGCGGCGTGCGGTGCTCGGTGCGAACCGGCACCTCGGCGCGCGCGTCGCTGCGCTCCAGCAGCCTGTCGGTCGTCGCCACGAGCGCCATCGGCGGAAGGCTGATCGGCGGCTTCGCTATCGCGTCGTCGAGTACGTCGGAGGACTCGCCGTCGCGGCCGAGCGACGTGACGCCGAACGTCTCGCCGCGCGCCTCCAGCTCCGCGAGGATCGCGCCGAGCGTGACCGTCTTGCCGGTGTTCTTCGCCAGCCCGACGAGCGCCACGCGCGCGGCCGGCTCGATCGCATCGGAGATGCGCACGCCGTCGGCGCCCTACGCCACCGCGGCGGCGTCGGCCGCGGCAGGACCGCCCTCGCGCGCCGCGATCTCCTGGGCGATGAAGGCGGCGACGTCGTTCGGGTACGTGCCCTTCGAGAAGCCGGCGTCGAAGCCGAGCTCCTTCGCCAGCTCCTCGGAGATGCGCGGACCGCCGCAGATCAGCAGCACGTCGCGCCGCCTGCCTTCCGCCTCGACCAGCTCGACGAGCTCGGTCAGGTTGTGCAGGTGCAGTCCCTGCTGGGTGACCGTCTGCGAGACGAGGATCGCGTCGGCCTCCAGCTCGAACGCCTTCGCCAGCAGCGCCGTGTTCGGCACTTGGCTGCCGAGGTTGTGCGTGCGGAACCAGTGGTAGGCCTCGAGGCCGTGGCGCCCGTCGAAGCCCTTCAGGTTGAGGATCGAGTCGATCCCGACGCTGTGCGTGTCCGTGCCGGTGCTGGCGCCGATCACGACGATCGGGCGGCCGATGCGCTCGCCGACGTAGGCGTCGACCTCGTCCTCGCTCATTGCTCTCGTCGCCGTGCGCACGGCGGCGAGACGGTCGCAGTCGACCGCCTCCTGGCACTGCGCGAAGACGACGAAGTACGTGAAGCCAGGCGTGAGCGCCTTCGCGTGCACGATCTCCGGCTTGACGAGCCCCATCTTGTCGCGCACGAGCGCGAGCGCCGCCTCGCGGGCGAGCGGCCCGTGGTCGACCGGGAGCGTGAAGCTGAGCTGGACGAGGCCGTCATCGAGGTGGTCGCCGTAGGGGCGAACCGCGTCGAGCGAGGCGCGCTGGGCGACGCTAGACACCGGCGGGCGCCTCCACCGCGCCTTGCAGCGGATTGACGTAGTCGCTCGCGACGTCGACGATGCCGTCGGCGCCGCGGCCGCCCTCCAGCGAGCGCGAGACGTCGCCGAAGGTCGCGCGCTCGAGCGCCGCGAACAGGCCGATCTCGACGATCTCCTCCAGCATCGCGTGCGCGGCCGTGAGCACCTCGTGCGCGCGCCTGACGATGAAGCCGTCAGGTTTGAACTCGATCTCGTCGGCGAGGCCGCGGGCGGCCGTGAAGACGTAGTTCGAGCCCTCCATGCCGAGCACGCGGTCGTGGATGTGCGGCGTGAAGATCCCCTCGGTCGGGATCCCGATCGTCTGGATCTCCTGCTCCGTCGCGACGGTGATCAGGTTGAAGAGCGTGTCGCACGCGTGCGTCATGAAGAGGTTGCCGTCCATGTGCTTCGTCGGCGGCATGTACTTGACCGGGCAGTCCGGGAACAGCTCGCGCGTGAGCTGGGCGTGCGCCCACTCGTACAGGAGCCCATTCTCGACCGACGGAGCGATCTCGAACGAGTTGCCGATCGCGATCTGCTCGTCCGGCACACCGCAGTCGCGCGCGAGGAAGTAGTTGATGAACTGCGAGGCGACGACGGACGGCGCCGCCTCGAGCGCGTCTGCTGTGCGCAGGTAGTTGTCCTCGCCCGTGTTGATGACGATGCCGAAGCTGCCGTTGACCGCGCGCGAGACGCGCTGGTCGATCATCGTGCGCAGGATGTTCAGGTCGCGGTAGAGGATCCCGTAGAGCGCGTCGTTGACCATGTTGTCGAGGCCCTCGGCCGCGCCCATCGCCGCGATCTCCGGCATGCAGAGGCCGGAGCAGAAGCTCGACAGGCGCACGTAGCGTCCGTTCGCGCGCGACCACTCGTCGAGCGCCTCGCGCATGATGCGGAAGTTCGCCTGCGTCGCGAAGGTGCCGCCGTAGCCCTCGGTCGTCGGCCCGTAGGGCACGTAGTCGAGCAGGCTCTGCGCGGTCGAGCGGATCACCGCGATGATGTCGCCGCCCGCCTGCGCGACGGCCAGCGCATGGTCGCGGTCCTCGTAGACGTTGCCGGTGGCGGTGAGCACGTAGCGGTGCGGCTGCGGCTGCTCGCCGAGCTCTGTGCGCAGTGCGTCGCGCTCGGCGCAGCGCGCCCGCATCGCAGTCAGCGTCGCCGTGTGCGCGTCGGCGACGGCGCGCCCGACGGCCTCCGGATCGGCCTGCGGCAGCTCCCCGAGCGACAGCGAGCCGTCGCCGACGGCGACGGCGACCTCGGCCGCCGACCTGTCCGTCTGAACCATCGCGTTGCCGACCCACGCGGCGACGCCGCGCGGGAGTCC
>JBJMLB010000111.1:0-57525 GCA_045805465.1 Conexibacter sp.
GCGCCGTCCGCAGGAGGTGCCGGCCCGCCGTCCCGCGCCGCCGCCGCCGGCCGCGACGGCGACCGCTCGCCGCAGCGGAGCCGCCGCCTCGTCACGTCAGCGCGGCCTGCGCCGTCTCGCCGCCGTGCTCGCGGTCGCGCTGCTGTTCGGCGTCGGGATTGCGGTCGCGATCATCGCGACCGGCAACCGCGACAACGCGGTGCACATCAAGCGCGTCGTCGCCGACGACGCGCAGCAGGCCGTTCAGCAGCTGCAGGACCTGGTCGACTCGAATACGAAGTAGCGGACGCGCTACGCGAGCCCGCCGGGCGCCCCGCCGGCACGGACGGCGGCCGCCGTCTCGGCCAGCGTCCCCGCCGCGATCGCGGCGCGCAGGTCGCTCATCAGCCGCGCGATGAACGCGAGGTTGTGCAGCGTCACCAGCCGCAGCGCCGTCAGCTCGCGCGCGGCGAACAGGTAGTGCAGGTAGGCGCGCGAGTAGCCGCCCGCGCACGCCGGGCACGGGCAGTCCTCCATGATCGGCTCCTTCGCGTGCTTCCAGCGGCCCTTCGTGAGGTCGACGCGCCAGCGCTTCCCCGGGTCCGGCACGATCGCCATCCCGTGGCGCCCGAGCCGCGTCGGCATCGCGCAGTCGAACGTGTCAATCCCCAGTTCGACGCCGCGCACGAGGTCGTCGACGTCGCCGATCCCGAGCAGGTGGCGCGGCTTCTGCGGGGCGACGGCCTCCAGCTCGTCGGTCGCCCAGTCGACGACCTCGTACATCTGCGCCTTGTCCGCCCCGAGCGAGCCGCCGATCGCGACGCCCGGTGCACGGCTCTGCGCGACGACGCGCGTCGAGCCGCGGCGCATGTCCTCGTAGACGCCCCCCTGAGAGATCGAGTAGAAGGCCTGGTCGCCGCGCCCGTGCTCGTCCTGCCAGGCGAGGCAGCGCTCGAGCCAGCGGTGTGTCCGCTCCGTCGAGCGCTCGGTGTACTCGCGATCGACGTGGAACGGCGTGCACTCGTCGAACGCGAGCGCGATGTCTGAGCCGAGCGCAGCCTGGACCTCCATCGACGTCTCAGGAGCCAGGAAGCGCTCGCCGCCGTCGATGTACGAGCGGAAGCGCACGCCCTCCTCCTCGATCGACAGGATCGCTCCCGCCCGGTCGGGGCGGGCGGGATCCGATACGCGGCCCTTGACCTCGTCGGCGACCGTGCCGTGGCCCATCGAGAAGACCTGGAAGCCGCCGGAGTCCGTGACGATCGGCCCGCTCCAGCGCATGAACTCGTGCAGGCCGCCCTGCTCGGCGACCAGCTCGTGCCCCGGCGCCAGGAACAGGTGGAACGTGTTGCCCAGCACCATGTCGTAGCCGAGCGCGGCGACCTCGCGCGGCTCGATCCCCTTCACGACGCCCTTCGTCGCGAGCGGGACGAACGCCGGCGTGCGCACCTCGCCGTGCGCGAGCCGCAGCACGCCCGTGCGCGCGCGGCTCGCCGGGTCACGGTGCTGGATCTCGAGCAGGAGCGACGTCACGGCGCGGGACAGTAGCGCCCGCGCCGCGATGTGGAACTACGAGGTGGTCTCGCCGCCGGCCGATGCGCCGCGCTCGCCGCCCTCGATCGTCTCCGGGCTGCTCCCGCCATTGGCACCGCCGACCGAGATCGAGACGCGGCGCGGCTGGCGCTGCTCGGGCTTCGGGATGTTGACCTCGAGCACGCCCCGCTCGAAGTTCGCCTGGACGGACTCCGGGTCGACGCCCTCGGGCAGAGTCAGCGAGCGGGAGAACGAGCCGTACGCGCGCTCGAGGCGGTGGTAGCCCTCGCCACGCTGCTCGTGCTCTGCTCTGCGCTCGCCAGAGACCGTCAGCACGGCGTTCTCGACCTCGATCTTGACGTCGTCCTCCGCGAGCCCGGGGAGGTCCGCGCGCAGGATGTAGTGGTCGTCGGCCTCGACGAGGTCCATCGCCGGCAGCCAGCGCCGGCCGGCGCCCGCGCCCGCGCTCACGGGCGTGTCGAAGAAGCTGTTGAAGAGCCGGTTGATCTCGCCTTGGATCGTGTTGAGCTCACGTACCGGCTCCCAGCGTACGAGTGCCATATCGCCATACCTCCAGTCCGGAAACTGCGTCTTCTTCAATATGAAATCTAAGTCCGTCTCTGTCAAGTCTAGCACCGACCGCGAGCACGCCAAAATGGCCGCGCAGGCGGCCGAGGCGATCGGTCAGGCGAGACTCAAACGGACTGCTGCTGCGGGACCAGGCGGTCCCAGTACATGCCGAGCAGCCGCAGCTCCTCCTCGCTGAACTGTGCGAGGAAGCGCCGGCGAATGCCGGCGACGTGCGTCGGGCGGGCCTGCTCGAGCAGCTCGATGCCCGCCTCGGTGATGCAGGCGAATGCGCCGCGGGCGTCGTTCCTGCAGGCAGCTCGGCACAGCAGGCCGTCGCGCTCGAGACGGTCGACGAGACGGCTCATGCCGCTGCGGCTCAGCAGCACCGAGTCGGCGAGGTCGCACATGCGCATGCGATGGTCCGGAGCGTCGGCCAGCTGGATCAGCACCTCGTAGGAGGTCAGCGGCAGGCCGTGCGCGGCGTCGAGCTCGGCGTCGAGCTCCTTGAGCACACTCGCGTGCACGCGCAGCAGCCCTCGCCAGGCGCCCAGCTCCGCGGGGCAGAGCCCCTCCACGGCTGCGGCCGGGGGATTCGTCACTGCCATCGGTGTCTCCGTCGCAATCGACACGTTTCAGGCCTCCGGGGCGAAGATAGCAGCGCGTGCCGCGCCGGCAGACGGCACCTGGGCGCGGCCGCGCGTCACCGTCCGCGCTCCAGCTCGCGTCGCAGCAGATCGTTTGCCTTCGTCAGCTGCTCGAGCGTCGCATCGGCGACGGAGCGCACGCCGACGGCTCGGTTGATGCGCGCGTTGATCTCGCGGTGCGTCTCGCGGGTGACGCGAGCGCGCTGCGAGACGAGCTTGCCGCGCTCCTCGCGCAGCCGCTCGCGGCGTTGGTAGGGAGACTCGGCCCCACCCACCCCGCCGGCGGCGCTCGCGGTCTCGGCCGAATCCGCGGGCGCCGCCGCCGTGGTGACCCCGCCCGTGAAGGCCATGTACGCCGCCGACGGGGCCGGCTCCGGCTCGCCGAACAGCGACAGGTTCTCCCCCGGCTGCGTGCGCAGGTGGATCGCCTCGTCGGGCCGTGCGTCGGAGGAGAGTGCCTCGAACGCCTCCCCCGGCTCGCTCTGCACGCGGTCCGGCGGCTCGTCCAGCTCGCCGTCCTCGACCGCCGGTCTCAGACCGATCGCGTGGTTGCGCTCCTCCTCGATCCGCCCGGCGAGCGCCTTGAGCGTGATGTCGGACGGCAGGAACAGGAAGCTCATCTGTCTGCGCGGCGCCGGCGAGCGGCGGATGAAGCGCCCGACGACCTGGCGGAAGAACAGCTCAGTGCGCGCGCTCGTCGCATAGACGCCGACGCGCAGGCGCGGGATGTCGACGCCCTCGGAGACCATCAGCACCGAGACGATCCAGCGCTGCGTGCCGGCAGCGAAGCGCGCGATCCGCTGCGAGGCGTCGGCCTCGTCGGAGGTCACGATCATCACCGGCTCGCCCGAGATCGCCTCCAGCCGCGTTGCCAGCTCGACCGCGAGCTGCTTGTCGATCGCCACGACGAGCCCGCCGGCGTCGGGATGGTCGCCAGCGCGGAGCTCGGCGAGGCGAGCGTCGGCGTCCCGCAGCACCCGGCGCACCCAGTCGCCGCCGCTGTCGAGCGCGGTGCGCAGGCGGCGCGCGTCCTCCGCGCGCGGCAGCACGACCGAGAAGTCCGCGCGGCGGCGCTTGCCGTCGCTCATCCACTCCATGTCGCCGTCGTAGGGGACGAACGTGATCGGCCGGCAGACGCCGTCGATGAGGGCGTCGGTGTACGTGTAGGTGTAGTCGGCGGAGCTGAAGCCGTCAGCGTCGTACTCGACCCACGGGATCGGCGAGTTGTCGGAGCGGAACGGCGTGCCGCTCAGGAGCAGCCGCAGCTCCGCGCGCGCGAATGCATCCATCGTGGTGGCGCCCCAGGCAGCGTCCTCGCCCATGTGGTGGGGCTCGTCGGCGATCAGCAGCGTGCGGCGCTGCGCGCACGCTCTGCGGTGCGGGCCCGGGCCGGCGGCGATCGCCTGATAGGTCACCGCGACGCCGTGCCGGTCGGGCGGCTCCGGCCCCTCCGCGTTCGGGCGGTTCGGCTCCAGGTCGATCCCGTAGCGCGCCGCGTCGGCCGCCCACTGGCGCGCGATGTGCGCCGTCGGCGCGAGGATCGCGACGCGCTGCACGCGACCCGTCTGCAGCAGTTCGTACGCGACGCGCAGCCCGAACGTCGTCTTGCCGGCGGCCGGCGTCGCGGAGGCCAGGAACGCCTCGCCCTCGTGCGCGCCCAGCGCGTCCAGCGCCGTCTGCTGCCATGCGCGCAGCGGCCGGCGCGCCGGCCACGGCGGCAGCGATCTCCTGCGAGCGACGGCGCTCACGCGTCGATCAGCGAGCGGCCCGTCATCTCGGCGGGCTGCGCCTCGCCGAGCACCTGCAGGACGGTCGGGGCGACGTCGGCGAGGATCCCGCCGTCGCGCAGCTCCAGGCCCGGGACGGTCACGATCAGCGGCACCGGATTGAGCGAATGCGCGGTGTTCGGCGAGCCGTCGTCCTCGAGCATGTGGTCGGCGTTGCCATGGTCGGCGGTGATGATGCAGGCGCCGCCGGACGCGTGGACTGCCTCGACGACCTCCCCGAGGCAGCGGTCGACCGTCTCGATCGCCGTCACGGCCGCCGGGATGACGCCGGTGTGGCCGACCATGTCGGCGTTCGCGAAGTTGATGATGCCGAAGCGGGGCTCGTCTTCCTCCCACGCGCGCACGAACGCCGCGGCGGCTTCGGGCGCGCTCATTTGCGGCTTGTGGTCGTACGTCGGCACGTCGCGCGGGGAGGCGACCAGCTCGCGCCGCTCGCCGGGGTACGGGGCCTCCTCGCCGCCGTTGAAGAAGTACGTCACGTGCGGGTACTTCTCCGTCTCGGCGACGTGCAGCTGCGTCGCGCCGCGGTCGGCGAGCACGTGCGAGAGCGTGACCTTCGGCCGCTCGGGCAGGAACGCGACTGGATAGGGCCAGTCCTCGTGGTACTCGGTCATGCAGGCGTAGCGCTCGACCGGCGGCGCGCCGCCGCGGTCGATCTCGCCGAACGCCGGATCCGCGAGCGCGAGCGTGATCTCGCGCATGCGGTCGGGCCGGAAGTTGAACGCGATCACGCTGTCGCCCGGCCGGATGCGGGCTTCGTCGGCGACCGTCGTGGCCGTCACGAACTCGTCCGTCTCGCCGCGCTCGTAGGCGGCGCGCACGGCGCTCGGTCCGTCGGGCGCGCTGTGCAGACCATGGCCGTGGACGAGCAGGTCGTACGCCTGCTGGACGCGCTCCCAGCGCTTGTCGCGGTCCATCGCGAAGTAGCGCCCGACGACGCTGCCGACGCGGGCCCGACGTCCGTCGGCGGCGGCGTCCGCGAGCCAGTCCTCGACCGTCTCCAGGTATCCGGCCCCGGCCTTCGGCAGCGTGTCGCGCCCGTCGGTGAAGGCGTGCACGACGAGGTCGGGGACCTCGAGCTGCCCGCCCATGCGGATCAGCGCCTCCAGGTGATCCCAGCCGGAGTGGACGCCGCCATCGGAGACGAGCCCGATCAGATGGACCCGCTCCGCGCCGGAAAACGCCGCGCGCAACACCGGGTTCCGCGCGAGCGTGCCGTCCGCGCAGGCGTCATCGATGCGGGTCAGATCCTGCCGCACGACGGAGCCGGCGCCGAGGTTGAGGTGGCCGACCTCGGAGTTGCCCATCTGGCCGTCCGGCAGCCCGACCGCCCGCCCGCACGCCGTCAACTGCGTGTGCGGGTAGCCGCCCCACAACTGGTCGAACACGGGGGTCTGCGCGAGCGAGACGGCGTTGCCGGGCCCGTCCGGAGCGAGCCCCCAGCCGTCGAGCACGACGAGCACCGCGCGCTGCGCGGGCAGGCCGTCAGGACCGCCGGGCAGGCTCATCGGCCGGCAGCCGCCACGATCGCAGCGAACGACTCGGCCTCCAGCGAAGCGCCGCCGACGAGCGCGCCGTCGACGTCCGGCAGCGCGAGCAGCTCGGCCGCGTTGTCCAGCTTCACGCTGCCGCCGTAGAGGATCCGCACCTGCTGCGCGGCCTCCTCTGAGCGGGAGCCGACAAGCGCACGCACGAACGCGCACGCCTCCTGTGCCTGCTCGGGCGTCGCGACGAGGCCGGTCCCGATCGCCCAAATCGGCTCGTAGGCGATCACGACGTCGGCGAGCCGCTCGACGGGCACTCTCTCGAGGTCCTCCCCGATCTGGTGGCGCAGCTTGCGCTCGGTGTCGCCCGCCTCGCGCTCTGACTCCGTCTCGCCGACGCAGAGGATCGGCTTCAGGCCGGCCTCCAGCGCCTTCGGCGCCTTCAGCTGCAGCGCGCGGTCGGTCTCGCCGAACAGCTCGCGCCGCTCGGAGTGGCCGAGCACGACGCCGTGCACGTCGAGCTCGCTCAGCATCACCGGAGAGACCTCGCCGGTGAACGCGCCCGCGTCCTCATGGTGCACGTTCTGCGCGTAGACCTCAACGCGCGAGCCGCGCGTGGAGTCGACCATCGCACCGAGCGCGAGGAACGGCGGGCAGATCGCCACGTCGACCGCGTCGGCCGTCGCGACGCGCGGCAGCAGCGCCGCGATGAACGCCTCCGCCTCCGCGATCGTCTTGTGCATCTTCCAGTTGCCCGCGATAAGCGGTCTGCGTCCGTTGCTCATGACAGCGCCTCCACCCCGGGCAGCCGTTTCCCCTCGAGCAGCTCCAGCGACGCCCCGCCACCCGTCGAGAGGTGCGTCACCTGATCCGCCAACCCGAACTGCTGCAGAGCCGCGGCACTGTCGCCGCCCCCCACCACCGTCGTGCCCGGCGCCTGGGCGACCGCCTCAGCGACCGCACGCGTCCCGGCCGCGAACGGCTCGAGCTCGAAGGCTCCCATCGGCCCGTTCCAGAAGACCGTGCCGGCCTTCGCGATCTCCGCGGCGTATCGCTCCGCCGTCTTGGCGCCCACGTCGAGCCCCATCCAGCCGGCGGGCACGTCCACGCCGTCGAGCTCCTTGCGCTCCGCGTCCGCGCCGAATCTGTCGCCGAGCACGAGGTCGCTCGGCAGCTCCAGGCGGCAGTCGCGCCCACCGGCTCCGTCGGCAGCCTTCTCCAGCGCCTGCCGCGCGGGCTCCACGCCCTCGGCCTCGCAGAGCGAGTCGCCGACCTCGCGGCCCTGGGCCTTGAAGAATGGGAAGCACATCGCGCCGCCGATCAGGATCGCGTCCGCCACCTCCAGGAAGCGGTCGATGACGGCGATCTTGTCGGTCACCTTCGCGCCGCCGACGACCGCCACGAGCGGCTTCGCCGGGTTCTCCAGGATCCCGGTGAGCGTCGTCACCTCGCGCTCCAGCAACCGACCGGCGCCGGACTGCGAGACGCGGTGCGCGACGCCCTCGGTGGAGGCGTGCGCGCGGTGCGCGGCGCCGAACGCGTCGTTGACGTAGACCTCCGCCAGCGCGGCCAGGCCGGCCGCGAGCGTCGGGTCGTTCTTCGTCTCGCCCGGCTCGTAGCGGACGTTCTCCAGCAGCAGCACTTCGCCCGGGCTGAGCTGATGCGCCATCTGGGTCACGCCGTCGCCGACGACTCCCGGCGCGAGCTTCACCTCGACGCCCAGCAGCTCGCTCAGGCGCTTCGCCACCGGCCGCAGCGACAGCTCGGGCTCGCGGTCCTTCGGCCGTCCCAGGTGTGAGACCAGGATCAGCGCCGCCCCGCGCTCCCGCAGCTCCATGAGCGTCGGAAGCGCCGCGCGGATGCGCGTGTCGTCGGCGACCGCGCCGTCCTTCAACGGCACGTTGAAGTCGACACGGACGAGGACTCGGCGGCCGTCGACGTCGAGGTCGTCGAGCGTCCTCACAGAACCTTCTGGACCAGGTCGACCACGCGGTTCGAGTAGCCCCACTCGTTGTCGTACCAGGCGACGACCTTGACCATCGTGCCCTGCATCACGGAGGTGAGCTGCGCGTCGACGATCGAGGAGTGCGGGTTCTTGACGATGTCGGTCGAGACGATCGGATCCTCGGTGTAGGCGAGGTAGCCCTTCAGCGGGCCGCTCTCCGCCGCCGCCTTCAGCGCGCCGTTGACCTCCTCGACGCTCGTCGCGCGCTTCGCCACGACGGTCAGGTCGACGACCGAGCCCGTCGGGACGGGCGCACGCACCGCGAAGCCATGCAGCTTGCCGTTCAGCTCCGGGATCACGAGGCCGATCGCCTTCGCCGCGCCGGTCGAGGCGGGGATCAGGTTGAGCGCGGCGGCACGGGCGCGGCGCAGGTCGCTGTGGGGCATGTCCTGGAGGCGCTGGTCAGCCGTGTAGGCGTGGATCGTCGTCATCAGGCCGTGGTCGATGCCGATCGTGTCGTTGAGCACCTTCGCGACCGGCGCGAGGCAGTTCGTCGTGCACGACGCATTGGAGATCACGTCATGCGAGGCCTTGTCGTAGACCTCGTCGAAGTTCACACCCAGAACCACGGTCGCATCCGGCTCCGTCGCCGGCGCCGAAATGATCACCTTCTTGGCGCCGCCGACGAGGTGCTTGGCGGCGTCGTCGCGCTTCGTGAAGAAGCCGGTCGACTCGATCACGACATCGACGCCGAGGTCGCCCCACGGCAGCGCGCCCGGGTCGCGCTCGGCGAGGACCTTCAGCTCCTTGCCGTCGACGCGCAGGCCGCCGTCGGTCTGCTCGACGGTGCCCGGGTAGGGACCGAGGATCGAGTCGTACTTGAGCAGGTGGGCGAGCGTCTTGGCGTCGGTCAGGTCGTTGACGGCGACCCAGTCGATGTCCGCGCCCTGCTCCTGAGCGGCGCGGAAGACGTTCCGGCCGATCCGGCCGAAGCCGTTGATCCCAACCCGAAGCGGCATGCGTGCGGTCCTTCCTTCGTAACGAAGTGTGCTGTGCGAGAAGAGGGATGCCGGGCGGGGGCTGACAGTACCCGGCGGGGCGCGAAGGCTATCAGCGCGCCCCGCGGCGACGGACCCGGCACCCCGACGGGCGGGGCGCAACCGTGCGGTCAGGCGACGGCGCGCCGACCGGCGATCGCGTCGCGGAACAGGCGCTCCCACATGCCGGCCATGTTCCAGATCGTCTCGTCCTTGGCCCACGCCTTCGCCCGCTTGGCCAGCTTCGAGCGCTCGCGCCGCGAGCGGATCATCGCGTCGATCGCCTCGAACCACTTGTCGTCCTCGACGAGCCAGCCGCCCTGGTCCCTTCCCAGGTGCTCGTATGAACCGACGGGCGAGGCGAGCCACGGCACGCCGGCCGCGGCGTACTCGCGCGCCTTCACGTTGGAGCGACCCTGGTTGAACGGGATGTTCGCGAGCGGCACGAGCCCGACGTCGAAGTCCGCCAGGCGCTGCGTGAGACGCTCGATCGGCTGCGACTCCTCACGGCGGTAGCGAGCGTGGGTCATGCCCAACTCGATGTTGATCGCCTCCACGCGCGCGTCGGGATGCGCATCGAGCACCCGTTCGAGGGTGGCGGCGAGACCCAGCGCGTCGACGTCGACGAGGTGCTCTCGTCCGGCGTGCCAGCCGATCACGAAACCGTCGTGTCCTTGCGGCGCGACGCGTGAGAAGGCGCCCGGAAGGTAGTTGTCGACGACATGGACGTTGCGCGCGCCCGCAGCCTCGAAGCGGTCCGCGAGGTGGTCGCTCGGCGTCGTGACGAGGTTCACACGCCCGACGTGCTCCAAGAACAGTTCGAAGTTGCGGCGAGCCCGCGGCGCCCAGGGCTGATCGGTGATCTCTTCGAGGCCGAGCGGCATGTCGATGACGTTGTCGTCCTCGTCGAAGCCGACCGAGATGCCGGCCTCGAGCAGCCTCGTCACGACCTCGCCGTCGTCGTAGAGCAGCGCCGGCCGATGGATGTGGACGTGCTCGCAGCGAGCGAGCGGCGTGATGTCGATGACTCTCTTGTACTCCTGGACGACGTGGACGACCTCGTGCCCGCGTTCGCGCAACGCCATCATCGGCAGCATCAAGCGGTAGTAGCCGTTCGCGCCCTGCTGTGCGACAGCGCCGAGTCGCATTCCCCCGAACCCCCCGATCCGTTTCCGCGAGTATCGCAGCCGGCGTCGGGCCGCGCACGGGTTGGAAGGGTTTGGCGGACCCCGCGGCGTCGCCCGCTCGCCGGCCGCTCACGCGGGTTCCGCCAAACCGTCCTACGGCGCCAAGCGCTCGCGCGTCCACCCGCCGTCGGGCGTGCGGACGTAGGCGAAGCGGTCGTGCAGGCGATTCGCGCGTCCCTGCCACACCTCGATCTCGCCAGGCTCGACGCGATACCCGCCCCACTGCCGCGGCCGCGGCACGGCGCCGCCGCCGTAGCGCTCCTCCAGCGCGGCCCAGCGCTCCTCCAGCTCCGCCCGATCCGGCAGCGGCCGGCTCTGCGCCGATGCCCACGCACCGAGCTGGCTGCCGCGCGGGCGCGTCCCGAAGTAGGCGTCGGACTCCTCCTCGCTCAGCCGCTCCACATGGCCCGTGACGCGCAGCTGCCGCTGCAGCGGGATCCACAGCAGCACGAGCGCCGCGTAGGGGTTCGCGTCGAGCTCGCGCGCCTTGCGGCTCTCGTAGTTCGTGTAGAACGCGAAGCCGCGTGCGTCGATGCCCTTCAGCAGTACGGCGCGGGCCGACGGGCGCCCGTCTGGCGTCGCGGTCGCGAGCGTCATCGCGTCGGCCTGCTCGACCCCGGACGCCTGCGCGTCGGCGAACCAGCGTTGCGCGAGCGCGATCGGGTCCGGCAGCAGATCCTCCTCGTGGAGCTCCAGCGTCATGCGGTCCATCTTGCCGCGTCGCGAGGTGCGCTGCTCAGCCGCGGCCGACGCGGTCGATGTCGCGATGGGCGACTTCCACCAGGTACTCGCCCGCTTCGCGATAGCGCGCGGCGAGCTGCTCGGTGATCGCGACGGAGCGGTGTCGGCCGCCGGTGCAGCCGATCGCGATCGACAGGTGCGCCTTGCCCTCGGCGACGTACTGCGGCAGCAGGTAGTCAAGCATCGGCAGCAACCGCTCGTAGAACGCCTCCAGCGCTCCGTCGCGATCGATGTAGGCGACGACGTCGGGCTCCAGGCCGGTCTGCGGGCGCAGTTCCGGCTCGTAGTGCGGGTTCGGCAGGAAGCGCACGTCGAACAGCAGGTCGGCGTCGCGCGCCGGCCCGTGCTTGAAGCCGAAGCTCTGGATCGTGACCGCGAGCCGGCCGGGCGCGCGTGTCGGCAACAGCGCATCGGCGAGCTTGCGCCGCAGCATCGCGCTCGTCAGGCCGGTCGTCTCCAGCACGAGGTCGGCGCGCTCCCGCACCGGCGCCAGCAGCAGCCGCTCGCGCGCGATCCCGTCCGCGACGCTGCCCGCCGGCGAGAGCGGGTGGCGGCGGCGCGTCTCCTTGTAGCGCGTCAGCAGCGACTGCTCGTCGGCCTCGAGGAACAGCACGCGGTGGTTGACACCCAGGTGCTCGAGCTCGTCGAGCACCGCCACGAGCCCGGCGAAGTAGCTGCCGCCGCGGGCGTCGGAGACGACCGCGGCGCGCTCGACCTTCGAGCCCTCGTGCATGAACAGTTCCGCCAGCGTCCTGATCATCTCCGGCGGCAGGTTGTCGACGCAGAAGTAGCCCTCGTCCTCGAAGGCGGCCATGGCCGTCGACTTTCCCGCACCGGAGAAGCCGGTGATCACGACCAAGTCGGTCAGCGCGGAGCTGCGGATGTCCGCCTGGTCCGGCGTGAGTTCGAGCATGCGCCCCGCCGGACGGCGGTCCCCGAGTCGCTTGGACCGGGAGAGGCTCATGCGGTCATTGTGCCGACCCGCACGGACACGCGCGTGAACAGAAGGTCAATGACCGGTCTTGTTGAGCTGCGCGTAGAGGTCGCGCGCGACCTTGCCGGGCAACCCCGGAACCGCCTCGAGCTGCTCGCGGCTCGCCGCCAGGAACGCCTCGGGCGAGCCGAAGTGCTGCAGCAGCGCGCGCTTGCGCGCCGGACCGACGCCACTGAGATCGTCCAGCACGGAGGTCGTCATCGCTCTGTCGCGACGGATGCGGTGGTGACCGATCGCGAAGCGGTGCGCCTCGTCGCGCACCCGCTGGAGCAGCTGCAGCTCGGGTGTGTCATGCGCGAGCACGATGGGCGCCGGACGACCCGGGAGGAACAGCTCCTCGATCCGCTTCGCGAGCGAGACGATCGCGACGCCGCGGCGGCGAAAGCCGTCGAGCGCCCGCAGCCCGGCGGACAGCTGGCCCTTGCCGCCGTCGATCACGACGACGTTCGGCAGCGCGGCGAAGGAGCCGTCGTAGTGCTCGTCGTGCGGCGAGCGGTCGTGCTGGCGCTCGTACTGCGCAAGGCGGCGGCTCAGCACCTCCTCCATCGAGGCGAAATCGTCCGGCACGCCCTCGACGCCTTCGCGCAGCGTGAAGCGGCGGTAGTCGGCCTTCTTCGGTGCGCCGCCCTCGAAGACGACCAGCGAGGCGACCGTGTGCGTGCCGCCGAGGTTCGAGATGTCGAAGCACTCGATCCGCAGCGGGATCGCGTCGAGCCCGAGCGCCTCCTGCAGCCGCTCCAGCGACTCGACGCGCTGCTGGCGTCTGCGCTCGCCGCGCAGTCTCTCCTGGTCGAGCGCGAGCCGGGCGTTGCGCTCGGCCAGCTCGAGGATCCGGCGCTTGTCGCCGCGCTCGGCGGCGCGCAGCTCGACGGAGCCGCCTCGACGCTGCGCGAGCGCCTCGGCGACGACCGGCAGCGCGCCGACGTCTCTTTGGACGACCAACAGCGGCGGGATCGCGATCGCGTCGCCGTAGTACTGCAGCAGGAACGCCTCGGCGACGGCCGGCAGGTCGTCGGCCGCCTGGTTCTCGAGATAGAAGCTCTGGCGGTCGGAGAGGATCCCATCGCGCACCTGGAAGACCTGCGCGTTCGCCTCCGTCCCGTCGACCGCGAGCGCGACGGCGTCAAGCGTGCCGACGGACTCGTTGGAGACGCGCTGACGCTCGAGCAGCGAGCGGATCGCTCTCAGGCGGTTGCGCGCGAGCGCCGCGTCCTCGAAGCGCTGCTCGGCCGCGGCCTTCCTCATCCCCTGCTCGATCGCACGCTCGATCTGGCGATAGCGGCCGGAGAGGAAGTCGACGATGCCATCGATCGAGTCGCGGTACGCCTCCTGCGAGACGTAGCCGACGCAGGGGGCCGTGCAGCGCTTGATGTAGTAGTCCAAGCACGGCGAGCCGCTGTGACGACCCGGCTCCGGCCCCTCGCAGGTGCGGTACATGAAGACTCTGCCGAGCAGCTCGAGCGTCTCGCGCACCCGCTTCGCATTCGAGTACGGGCCGAAGTACGCGCGCTCTCTGCGGTGGCGCTCGCGCGTGAAGTAGACGCGCGGATAGGCCTCGTCCAGGCTGATGCCGATGTACGGATACGACTTGTCGTCGCGCAGGCGGATGTTGAAGCGCGGCTTGTACTGCTTGATGAAGTTCTGCTCCGTCAGCAGCGCCTCGGACTCGGTCGTGACGACGAGCGAGTCGATCCGCTCGATCATCGGCAACAGGTCGCGCCCCATCTGCGTGCTCGGGTTCGAGAAGTGCGACGCGACCCGCTTCTTGATCGACTTCGCCTTGCCGACGTAGATGACGGTCCCCTTCGCGTTGCGGAAGAGGTAGACGCCCGGCTGGTCGGGCAGCGCACGCCGCTGCTCCGCGAGCCGCTGCTCACGGGTCTGCGGCACCGCGGCGTCGTCAGCCTCGCCGCCGTTCCATCTCGCGCTTCTGCGCGTTCTGTCGTTCCCGTTCGTGCCGGCCATCCTCGGCTGTCGAGGATAGGGGCCGGCGTGACGAGGTCAGCGCGCGCGTCTGTCGCCGTGCGCAGCGCGCCGAGCGGCCAGGACCACGGCGACCATGACTGCGAAAAGCGCGTATACGACTCCCAGGGGCCACTGCAGCGTCCCGGCGACGATGACGACGACGGAAAGTGCCATCGCAAGCGGTCCGAGCAGACGACGTATCGAGAGGTGGTTCGAGTTCATGACCCGATCGTAGGTCCGCTGTCTACAGCCGATCTATGGCAAGAGTCATCAGCCAACACATGAAGCCGATGGCAAGCCGACGATGGTCCCGCCGGCCATGTGCGGGCCGATCGAATGCCGTCGTCGCCATGCGACAAGGCCGCCCACGAATCCGCCGTAACCGGCGCAGATGCCGGGGAACATCGGAGCGCCCGGGTCCGGCAGCTCAGCGGCGAGCTGGACGAGGGCGTCGACGAGCGTCATCTGACCAGCCGGACGTCGAGGCCGCTGGCGAGGCCGGCGCTGTCGCCGGCGCCGCGGAGCAGTCCGAGGATGCGGGCGACGTAGGCCTGCGTCTCGGGATAGGGCGGGATGCAGCCACAGCCGGATACGGCCCCCGGACCCGCGTTGTACGCGGCGAGCGCGAGCGGGACGCTGCCGAACTGGCGCAGCAGATCGCGCATCAGGTGGCCTTGGGCGTCGATCGCCTGTCTCGCGTCGAACGGATTCTCGAGGCCGAGCGAGCGTGCGGTTCCCGGCATGAACTGCGCGATCCCCTGCGCGCCGGCCGGCGAGGTCGCGTAGGGATTGAAGCCCGACTCGGCGTAAAGCTGCGCCGCCAGGAGGGCGGCGGAGACGTTCCAGCGCTGCGCGGCCGACGCGATGGGCGCCGTGAAGCGCGGCGGAACGAAGGACGGCAGGCCGGAGCGACCGTCGCCGCCGAAGCCGACCGAGGTGGAACCGGCATTGAGCGTGAAGCCGTAGTGCCAGGGCTCGTAGTCCATGCGTCTCACGAAGTGGAAGGCCGGTGCGTGGACCGCGAGCCACCCGTACGCACTCGCCGGCCCCAGATCCAGCTCCGTGCCGAGGCGGTGGAGCGACTTGCCGGGCGGCGCGACCCATCTCGGATCGGGATGCGCGGCGAACAACCGCGCCTGCTCGGCGTTGCTGCGGAAGCCGCTGACGACGAGGAGGGAGACACCGTCGTGCGCCGCAGCCGCCGCCATGCGGTCGAACGCGAACGCGACGTCCGGGCGCATCGGCTTGCCCTGTCGGTACGCGAGCGGCCCCTGGTACTCGCCTGCGCCGGTTGCGTACGCCGCGGCTGCCCCAGGAGCGAGCTGCGCCTCCGCGACGGCCACCACGGGCGCGCTGCGGCGCCGGCCCGCGACCTCGACGACGGCCGGATCGCGAACCGTCACGCGAACGCGCGTCGGCGCGAAGGCGGCGCCGTCCGGGAAGGCCACTTCGACATGCTCGGCCCCGTTGAGCTGCGCCGTGGCCAGCGCGCGGTCGCGAGCAGCGGCGAGATAGGCGCTGCGCTCGAGGTGCTGAGGATTCAGCTGCCCGTCGATCGCGACCGGCGCGAACAGCCGGTCGTAGCGCGCGCGCATCGCCCGCGCGCCACCGAGCGCCGCGAGATCCGCCGCCTGCTGGTTCCGCCCCTTGGCGCCGAGGCCACGTGCGACGCCGCCCAACACAAGCGCGGCGACGAGCGCCGCGCACATCGCCGCCACGAGCAGCAGGAGCGCCTGGCCGCGTTCGTCCGCGGGGCCGGCGCCGCCGATCGCCCGTTCACGCATCGGGCGGACCTGCCTGCACGCCGCCAAGCTCGAGCTCGGCGACTACCCGCATCGCCTCGGCCGGCGCGACCACTCCGCCGGCCGCCAGCGCGCCTGAGAGCCGCGGCGGGGGCGTCATCGCGGCGACGGGCCGGCCGAGCTCAGAGAGGCTACTCAGCGCACGCTCGATCACCGCCGCCGGCGCGCCCGGTTCGCGGACGATGACGATCGCGTCGTGCCACGCCAGCACGCGGTCGAGCGCCGCGGTGCGGGCGAAGGGCAGCGCGATCGCCGCCGGAGCACCGACGAACGCAGCCGCTCGGCCCAGCTCCGCGCTCATCACGGCGGCCCGCCCTGCGGTGTCGCCCGCCACGAGCGTGCCGCGTCGGTCGGGGAGCCACACAAGCCGTCCGCTCGCCGCCGCGGGCAGGCCGCGGTCGCGCACGCCGCGGGCCGCCCGGCGCGCGCTCGGCATGCCTCCGACCGACCCGGAGGGGCTCTCGCCGACCGCGCCGACGAGAGCGCACGAACAGCGCGAGGCGCGTGCCAGCGCAAGCGCAAGCGCGGAAGCGGCGGATCGCCCGCGCGGTGCGGTGCAGAGGATCGCGACGAGCGGCGCCGGCAACGGCGTCCCGGCCCCGCTCGCCGACGCGACCCGGTGTGCGACAGCGGGCAGCCGCCAGGTCTGCGCCAGCGTCTCGCTCACCGATCCCGCCCGGCGTCGGCCGTTGCGCTCGCCGTGAGCCGCTCCGCGACGCCGGGCAGCAGCGACGGAGGCGTGACCTGCACGCGCAGCCGGGTGCCGTGCACCTCCACGCGGACGCGCGGCCGAGCCCAACCGGGAAGCGAGGCCCGCGCGGCTGCGGCGGCGTCTCGCCCCTCGGCGAGTGCGACGGCCCCGCTCTGCGCCGCGTGACCAGCCAGCTCCGACGCGACCCCGGCCGCGAGTGCTTGAAGGATTGCGAGTGCCACTGCGACGAGCAGCGGCAGCAGCGCCACCAGCTCGACCGCGGCCTGGCCGGCGGCATCGAAGCGCCGTGGCGCGCTCACCGCTGCGCCTCGAAGCGCGCCCGCGCGGTGACCGGCGCGATCGTCCCGGCCCCGAGCGCCGCCGGGACGCGCAGCACGAGCGTGACGGCGCCGTCGGGCCCGCGCGCGACGCGCAGCCCGCGTTCCAGGCGCTCCGGGAGGACCCCGCGCGCCGCGTCGGCCGGATCGGCGCCGACTGCGACGGCGCGCGCAGCAGCACGCGCCGCCCCGCCGCTCAGCCAGACCGTCTCACCGGCGAGCAGCGCCTGCCAAAGCAGTGCGACCAGCAGTCCGATCAGCGGCAACAGGGCGACAAGCTCGACCGTTGCCTGGCCGTCGTCGGTGCGAAGCGAGCGCATAGGCGCACGCTTTCGCGCCGCCTGTCACATGTCTGTCGCGTTCTGCGCCGAATGCGTGCAGCATCGCCCGCATGCGTGCGCGAGCACGCCGGAAAGCTCGCCGCTCAGTACTCGCGCGAGACGCGAAAGACGTAGTAGACGCCGTAACAGGCGAGTGCGACGAGCGCGACCCAGACGACGGTGCCCGGCCCGGTCGCCCACAGGCGATCCGTGGCGGTCACCGTGAGCGCGACGAGTCCGGCTGACGCATAGAGAATCCCGCGGTTGCGGTCGCCCAGCGCGTAGATGTCGCTGCGATGCTCGCGGTAGAGCCGCACGCCGAACCAGGCGATCGACGCGAGCATCGCGATGACGAGCGCCTGGATGATGCCGGCGCTGGCGTTGCCGCCGCCCGGCGCCAGCATGACCACCGCGGCGAGCGCGAGGATGATGGCGACGTTGCGGAGCGTCTCGGGCACGCTGCTATTGCAGCAGATGCTGGGCAGCCAGCTTGCCGGTCGTGAGCTCGCCGGCCATCGACGAGATCGACGACGAGGCTTCGCCCGCGTCCACGCGCTCCGGAGCGAAGCGATACCCCACGCCGAAGTGCGTGTGGATATAGCGCCACTGCGGCGAGGCGCGCTCGAGCTTCTGGCGCAGCTTGCGCACGAACACGTCGACGGAGCGGTCGCCGTGCGCCATCGCGTATCCCCACACGCGCTGGTAGATCGCCTCGCGCTCCAGCACGTGGCCGGCGTTGCCCGCCAGCAGACGGATCAGCTCGAACTCGCGGCGCGTCAGGTCGAGGCTGCGACTGCCCACGAAGGCCTGGAACTGGTCGGAGCGAATCGACAGCTCGCCCGCTTCCAAGGCCGGGCGCTCAGCCGGCGGAGCGGCGGATCTTCCCCGCCGCACGATCGCCTCGATGCGCGCGATCAGCTCCTCCGGATGACACGGCTTCGCGAGCCAGTCGTCGGCTCCCAGGCGCAGCGCGCGCACGCGCTGGGCAACGGTCGACGGTCCGCTGCAGACGATCGTCGGCAGCGCCGGAAGCGCGGTGCAGACCTGTTCGAGATACGCCCAGCCGGACGCGCCGAGCACGGACAGGTCGACGACGAGCGCCCCGAGCCGCAACGCGACGAGTTCCTCGACCGGCACGGCGCCCGCAAGCATGCGCTGCTGCCAGCCTCGCGCGCGAACGCGCTTGTCGAGGACATGGAGGAAGCCGCTGTCGCCGTCGATTACGGCCAAGCGGAGGGGAACGGACCGCGCCCCTTGGGGGTTGGAGTCGCCGAGTGGACGATCCTGAGCCGCGGCAGGGGTACTGTGCATGATGCCGGGAAGTCTAACGAGCGGTTGCGACGCCGCCACAGTCCCTCCTGACTCGGTAACAGGTGGTTCACAACCTCCTCGCAGATTGCGACTTTTTGCGAGGGACCGCGTCGACCCAGCGAATCGCCCATCCGAGGGCGGATCAGCCGCGTGAGCAGCTCGGCGCCGACGGTCGCGAGCGGCTATTCCGCGACGCGCTCGTAGCGCGCGTACAGCTCCTCGACCGCGCGCTTCGCCGCCGTGTGGCGCTCGGTCGAGTCGGCGGCACGCTCGGGATCGGCCCAGGCGTTCGGGTCGGCCAACTCCTCCTCCAGCGTCTGCATCATCGCCTCGGCCGCTTCGATCTCGCGCTCGAGCCGCTGCGCCTCGCGGATCGCGTTCTTGGAGCGAACCGGCTTGTCGTTGCCGTTCCCGCTGGGCTTCGCGCCGTTGCCCCCCGGCTTCGCCTTTGCCGCTGCTCTTGCCGCCACCGCACCGGCGGCCGCCGCCGCTTCCTCCAGCGCTCTGCGCTCCTCGCGCATGCGCAGGTAGTCGGCCCAGCCGCCGTCGTAGCTGTGCAGCGTGCCGTCCTCGACCGCGACCGTGCGCGAGCCGACGGCGTCGAGCAGCGCGCGATCGTGCGAGACGAGCAGCACCGACCCGGGGAAGCCCTCCAGCGCCTCCTCCAGCGCCTCCCGGCTCTCGACGTCGAGGTGGTTCGTCGGCTCGTCGAGGATCAGGACGTTGGCGCCCGAGTGGACCAAGATCGCGAGCGACAGCCGCTGGCGCTCGCCGCCGGACAGGCCGGTGATCGGCTTCTGCGCCTCCTCCCCGGAGAAGAGGAACTGACCCAGCAGCGCGCGCGCCTTGTTCGGCGTGAGTCTCGTCGCACGCTGCGCCGCGTCGAGAACGGAGCCAGTCTCGTCGAAGTGCTCCGAGTGCTGCGACAGGTAGCCGACCTGCACGTTATGGCCCTTGCGCAGCTTGCCGCCGGCAAGTGGCTTGTTGCCGGCGAGCGTCTCGATCAGCGTCGTCTTGCCGCTGCCGTTGGAGCCGACGAGCGCGACATGCTCGCCGCGCTCCAGCCACAGCTCCGCGCCGTCGAGCAGCGTGCGGCCGGGCACCTCCACCCGCCCCTCTTCCAGCTCGAAGATCACGCGCCCCGCACGCTCGGGCGTCTTAAACGAGAACGACAGCGTCGTGACGTCGCGGGGGTCACGCTCGATCCGATCGATTCTCTCCAGCCGCTTCACGCGCGACTGCGCCTGTCTCGCCTTCGTCGCCTTCGCGCGGAAGCGCTCGACGAAGCGCTCCAGCCGCTCGATCTCCGCTCTCTGCTTGTCGATCGCCCGGCCGAGCATCAGCTCGCGCGACGCCTTCTCCTGACGCCACTTGTGCCACGGGCCGGCGAAGAAGCGCGAGCGGCCCGCCTCGAGCTCCAGCACGGCCGTCCCGACGGCCTCGAGGAACCAGCGGTCGTGCGCGACGAGCACGACCGCGGCATCGAGGTCGATCAGATACCTCTCCAGCCACTCCAGCGACGCGATGTCGAGGTGGTTCGTCGGCTCGTCGAGCAGCAGCAGGTCGGGCTCGCCGGTGAGGACGCGGGCCAGCGAGCCGCGGGTCAGCTCTCCACCCGAGAACGTCGACAGCTTGCGGTCGAGCTGCTCGTCGCCGAAGCCGAGGCCGTGGAGCATCGCCTGCGCGCGATCGCGCCAGCGGTAGCCGCCGTGCCATTCGAGCTCCGCCTGGCCACGCGCGTAGGCGTTGAGCGTGCTCTCGTCATGCGCGCCGTCCGCCATCGCCTGCTCCAGGCGAGCGAGCTCGGCCTCGACCGCGAGGATCTCCTGCGCGCCGGAGAGGACGTAGTCGCGCAGCGTCACGTCGCGTTCGCGCGGCGGGCGCTGGTCGTGCAGCGCGACCTTCGCGCCCTTCTGGAAGACGAGCTCCCCGCCGTCGACCGACGACTCGCCCGCGAGCATCCGCAGCAGCGTCGTCTTGCCCGCGCCGTTGCGGCCGGAGAGCGTCATGCGGTCTCTGCGCTCGAGCTTGAACGAGACGCCGCGCATGAGCGGCTCGCCCGCCATGTCCTTGCCGATGTCCGATGCGATCACGACTGCCATGTCGTCGCCCATGGTACGAGCCGGCGGTGCCTGCGGCGGGGCGGCACGCCTGCCGGACCCTTCGCTATCGTTCGCGCCCGCATGAAGCGCCTCCGTCACCTGCTCACCGCCTGCGCCACGAGCTGCCTGCTGCTGCTCGTCCTCGTCCCGGCCGCGCTCGCGAGCGCGCCGAACGGCGGCCAAGGCACCTACGGCGCGGCCGACGACAAGGTCGTCACCAACGCCGGCTTCATCGTGATCGCGTTCTTCCCGACGCTGATCCTCGTGCTGAGCCTCCTGCAGTGGCGGCTCGACAAGCGCAGAGATGCGCGCAAGGCCGCCAGAAAGCGCCGCACAGCGAGCGCCGACTGGTCCGGCGGCTGGTGATCAGGCGGCGTCGGACGCACGCCATGCTGCGTCCTCGCCGGTTCGCGTACGAAGTACGCCACACCGGCTGCGTCCTTGCCTGGCGCGCCCCCACATCCGCCTGATCGCGCCCGCGCACTGCGAGTCCTGACCCGTCACCGGGTATAGGGTTTCTGGAATGGCGTATTTCGTCACAGGGGCGACGGGGTTCATCGGCCGACACCTGGTCGAGCGGCTGCTGACGCGCGAGGGCACGATCTACGTGCTCGTGCGACCGGAGTCGATCGGGCGGCTCGACGCGCTGATACATCGCTGGGGCGGCGCCGGACGGATCCGTCCGGTGCTCGGTGACCTCGGCAAGCCGCTGTTCGGCCTCGACCCCGAGCAGGTCGCGGAGCTGCGCGGCACGATCGACCACTTCTTCCACCTCGCGGCCGTCTACGACATGACTGCGAGCGAGGCGCAGGATCGTCTCGCGAACGTCGAGGGCACGCGCCACGCCGTCGCACTCGCCAGCGTGCTCGACGCCGGCTGCTTCCATCACGCCTCGTCGATCGCCGTCGCCGGCGCCTACAGAGGCGTCTTCCGCGAGGACATGTTCGACGAGGGCCAGCCGCTCGAGCACCCGTACCACCGCACGAAGTTCGAGGCCGAGCAGATCGTGCGCGAGGAGCGCGTCGTGCCTTGGCGGGTCTACCGGCCGGCCGTGGTCGTCGGCAACTCGATCACCGGCGAGATGGACAAGATCGACGGTCCCTACTACTTCTTCAAGCTGATCCAGCGGCTCGGCGGCGCCGTGCCATCGTTCGTGCCGCTGGTCGCGCCCGAGCTGGGCGACACGAACATCGTGCCGGTCGACTACGTCGCCTCCGCGATGGACTACCTCGCACACGAGCCGGGCCTGGACGGCCGCGCCTTCCACCTCGTCAACTCGCGGCCTCAACGCTCCGCCGAGGTCGTCAACGCGTTCGCGCGCGTCGCCGGCGCCCCGCGTATCGCGGTGCAGCTCGACGACGAGCTGACGCTCGGCGCGACGGGTGCTGCGCGCTCGTTGCTGCTGCGGCTGCCCGGTGCCCGCGCGGTGCGGCGCGGAGTTCTCGCGCAATTCGGCGTCCCCGACGAGGTCGTCGACCACGTCGCGCTGATCCCGCAGTTCGCCACCGAGGAGACCGAGCGGGCGCTCGACGGCAGCGGCATCGAGGTCCCCGAGCTGGAGACGTACGCGCGCGTCCTGTGGGAGTACTGGGAGGCGAACCTCGACCCCGATCAGTTCAAGACGGACAGCTCGCTCGCGAACGCGGTCAACGGCAAGACGATCCTCATCACCGGAGCGTCGAGCGGGATCGGCCGCGCGGCCGCGATCAAGCTCGCGCGCGCCGGAGGGATCCCGTTGCTCGTCGCGCGCAGCGCCGACAAGCTCGAGGACGTGCGTGACGAGATCGTGCAGTTCGGCGGCAGTGCGTACGTCTACACGGCCGACGTCTCCGACCCCGACTCGATCGAGCGGCTGGTCGCGCAGGTGCTGTCGGACCATCCGGCGGTCGACGTGCTCGTCAACAACGCAGGACGCTCGATCCGCCGTTCGGTCGCGCTCAGCTACGACCGCTTCCACGACTTCGAGCGCACCATCCAGCTCAACTACCTCGGCGCCGTGAAGCTGATCCTCGCGCTGCTGCCGCACATGCGCGCGCGCAGACAGGGCCACGTCGTGAACATCTCCTCGATCGGCGTGCAGACGAGTCCGCCGCGCTTCTCGGCGTACGTCGCCTCGAAGTCCGCGCTCGACGCCTTCACACGCGTCGTCGGCTCCGAGACGATCGCCGACCGTGTCACCTTCACGACGATCCACATGCCGCTCGTGCGCACGCCGATGATCGCGCCGACGAAGCTCTACAACTCCTTCCCGACGATCTCCCCCGAGGAGGCAGCCGACCTGATCTGCGACGCGATCCGCAGGAAGCCGAAGCAGATCAACACGCGGCTCGGCACCTTCGGCGAGGTCGCGTATGCGCTGGCGCCCAAGGCCGTCGACCAGCTGCTGCACCTCGCGTATCGCGTGTTCCCGGACTCAGCGGCGGCTCGGGGGGCTACGAGTGGCGACGAGGTCGTCTCCCGCGAGCAACTGGCCCTCGCGCACCTCACTCGTGGGGTGCACTGGTAGCTCGGCTGCGTTCGGTGCGTGGCCGGTACGCCGGTCCGCGGCGCTGACCCGCGGGAGAGGCCCTGCTCGTGTGGAGGGGCTGAGCTGCGTGACGCTTGCCTATCCGGACAGCCTCTCCCGCAGGTCACGCCGCGGCCGGCTACCCGCACGCTCGCGCACTGCTCCACCAGCGGCCTCCAACGAAGGTGCGCTCATGTCAGCGAGCGATGGAGGCCGCGGCGAGCTGCGAGTGCGTCGGGACTTCCAGACAGGGCGACGAGGGCGCGGGTGCGCGACGGCGGGTCGGCGCTCGGTGCTCGGGCGGTGCTGGTCAGCCGGGCGCGGCGTGTCCCTTGCGAGACCCCCCTGCGGCGTCCACTCACGTACCGAAGCGCCAACCCCAGTTCACGTGAGGGTCTCGCAAGGGAGCACGGCCGCGCACCGGCGTACCGGCAACGCCGAAACGCGCACGAGACGCCAAACGCGCGTCAGATGCGAAAGACCGGCACGAGGCGTCTCTCGTGTTCGGCGTCGATCCGCGCGATCACCTCGATGTGTTGCTCCAGCCCCGACCCGCGGAGCTTGGTGGCGAGCAGCTCGTCGACCTGGAAGATGCCGGCGCTGTTTGACATCGCGATCTCGACGCGGACGGCGCGGTCCTTGCCGGAGACGATCTTGACCTGCTCGATCGCGTACGCGGACAGCGAGTGGATGTTCTGGTGGCCGGCCTCAAACGGCACGCGCGAGCGGCCGCGGGCCATGTCGAGCGCGTCTGCGACGCGCACGATGCCGGCCTCGATCGTGAACGGCTCGCCGCGGCGGCGATGGCCGATGATCGCGTGCAGCGCCTCGGCGACGACGATCGAGCGCTCGGGCTCGTCGTAGACGCCGGTCAGCAACGACCCGAGCTTGTCGGCGGTGAGGAAGAGGCTGTAGGCCTCGTGGTCGGCGCGGTGGATCGTCATGCCGGTGTCGTGGAACAGCGCGCCGGCGGCGATCACGACCTCGGCGTCGCGCTCGCTCATGCCGTAGTCCGCGACGACGTTCGGCACGACGCCCTTGCGGAACAACAGCCGTGAGAGCCGCAGCGCGACGTTGAGCACGATCTGGATGTGGATCCACGAGTGGTCGGACATGCCGAGCCGGCGCGTCGCGTTGACCGCCGAGACGTGCCACCACGCCTTCACCTGCTCGTCGGCGTTGACCGCGTCGATCAACCGCTCGAGCTTGCGGTTTCCGCGCGTCGGGACGCGGATGCGCACGTCGGCGATCGCGTCGCGCGGCAGGCGGTCGGACGGATCGACCTGCGGGCCGCCGCCCGCCGGCGGCACGGCGCCGGGCGAATCGACGCTCACGTGGTGACCCGGGCAGCGACCGTCATCTCGACGCCAGGCTAGCGCCGGCCCCGGCGTCGGGTCTCCTCCTTATCGTCGCGCAACACCAACGGCATGGGATCGTCACGGTCGTTCGCGAGTGACCCGAGCGCAAGCAGCACGGCGACCGGCAGTGCGCGGCGGCGCATCTCAGGCCGCGCGGCAGTCGTCCCGGGGAAGGAACGGGAGGCCGGGGAGACGGGTCTCGGCCGTGAGCAGGCGCATCCCCTCGCGCGTGCGCTCGAAGCCGCCGCCGAGCTGTGCGCCGAGGGCGAGCCTGGCGCCGAGCGAGAAGGCCGACGACGACAGCGCGTAGGTGCGCCGGTCGATGACGCCGGTGCGGGCGATCCGCTTCCCGACGGCGGCCGCGCGATGGCGCAGCGCGACGGTCGCGAGCGGGTCGCGCAGCGCAGTCGCGAACGCGGCTGCCGCGGCCCGGTTCCCCGCGTCGTGCAGATCGAGCGTGGCGTCGATCTCCGTCACGCGGGCGCTGCCCGTGCCGAGCGACGCCGTCGTGCGCCCGCGTTCACTCCGCGCAGCGGCAGCCCCGCCGATCCTGACGACCGTGTGGATCGCCAGCTCGGCCGGGCGGCTCCGAGCGTCGAGCGTGAAGGCGACGACGCTCTGGCGCAGCGACGAGCCGCCGAGCGACGCCGCGCCGAGCGCCAGCCCTGCGCCGGCGGCCGCGTCGAGCTGCGTGAACCACGTGCTGGCGCCGTCGCGCCGAAAGCGCACGCCGAGCACGGAAGCGTCAGCCGCATGGAGGCTCGCGGGACCGACCGACCCCGTGAGCGTCGCTGCGGCGCTGCGGCCGAGGTACGTCTCGTCGGGGGGCGGCAGCTCGGCGTGCGGATGCCAGCCGATCGCGTCGCAGAGGACCGAACAGCCGCTGCGAACGACGTCGACCGCCTTGCCGCCGATGGTCGCCTTTGAGCCGTAGCGATCGACGAAGGCGCGCGCCGCCGCGGCGTTCGGCAGGGTCCACGAGCGGCCCGACGAGATGCTCGTCCCGATGCCGGCCGTCGCCTTGCCGCCGCGCTGCGCGCCGACCCCGAGCTCGAAGCCGAGGCCGACTTCGCCGCCCGCCGTCGTCGCGTCCCCGAGCGTCACGACGACGCGACCGTCGGACCTGCGCGCGGCCGTCAGCGTGCCCCCTTCACCCAGCTTGACGACCTCGAACGCCCCTCCGAGCGACTCTCCGTTCGTCGTGCGTTCGATGGGGCACGGCGCGAGATCCGCGTCCGGCGGCTGCGATCGCGGGCACGTCGTGCCGACGACGCGGCAGAGCCCTCGCTGGAGGCCCGCCAGCACATGGCCGCCCACACCGCCCGACGTGATGCCGGCGGCCAGTGCGAGCACCACCGCGATGAGCGCCACGAGCGCGACGTACTCGCTCGTCGCCTGCCCGCGTGCGTCGGTCCAGCCGGTCATCGGCCCAGCATCGCGCGCCGCGGCGGCCGATCGAGGCCACTGCGCGACGATTGGCACGATGCCTACGCAGCGGCGTGCGCGCGCTGTGCGGCTGCGTCGCGACCGCGCGAGCTGAGCTACCGGGCGGCGAGCTCGTGCAGCACACCCTCGCGCAAGCCGCCGCGAACGACGTCGAGCGCGCCGACCCGCTCAGCCATCGCGGCCAGCACGAGGATCCCCGCCGGCAGCAAGCGTGCGCGCTCGGGCGCGATGCGCAGCTGCTCGGCGACCTCGGCAGCCGGCGCGGCAGCCAGGGTCGCGAGCGCACGCGTCAGGGTCGCCGGATCGAGCCGTGCTCCGGCCAGGCGTCGCAGCGACGTCGCGCTGCCGCCCACCGCGAGCGCTCGTTCCACCGGCGGGATGGCGACGCCGGCGAGCGTCTCGTCGACCGCCGTCTGCAGGGCTGCCAGCTCCGCTGCGTCCGGTGGATCACCGCGTAGGTGAGCCGCCGCGAGGTCGCCAGACCCGAGCGGCAGCGAGACCGACCAGGTCGCTCCGCCTTCGCACGTGCCGACCACGATCTGCGCAGAGCCGCCGCCGACGTCGACGACCGCCAGCGGGCCGCCCGACCCGTCCGTCAGCGCGCACGTGGCGCCCCCGAACGCGAGGCGCGCCTCGTCGTGCTCGCTCAGCAGCTCCACGGGCGCTCCGGCCGCCGCCGCCAGCGCGTGGCACGTCGCGAGCCCGTCCGCGCTGCGCCGCAGTGCCGCGGTCGCGACGACGCGCAGCTTCTCGGCACCGAGCAGGCGCGCTTCCCGCGCCTGCTCGACGACCACGGCCGCGAGCGCGTCGCGTGTCGCCGCGGGCACCGTGCCTCCGGCTTGACAGGCGCGTCCCAGCTGCGTGAACGCGCGACGCTCGACGACCGGCGCGAGCTTCCGCTGACCGCCCGCGAGGCCGACGACGTCCGCGACGAGCAGACGCGTCGTGTTCGAGCCGATGTCGATGCAAGCGCAGCGCACGAGAGGGTGAGAGTCGGTCGCTACATCAGTTTGAGGCATCATGGCCCCCGTGAACGACGAGCTGGCGATCGAGGTCCGCGGCCTCCGCAAGCGCTATGGCGATCTGGAAGCAGTCCGCGGGATCGACTTCGCGGTCCGGCGCGGCGAGGTGTTCGGCTTGCTGGGGCCCAACGGCGCGGGGAAGACGACCACCATCGAGATCCTCGAGGGCTACCGCGACCGCAGCGAAGGCGACGTCACGGTGCTCGGCCACGACCCGCAGCTGCGAGCGCGCGAGCTGCGCGAGCGCGTCGGCATCGTGCTCCAAAGCACCGGCATCTACCGCCACCTGACGGTGCGGGAGGTGCTGCGCCACTTCGCCGGCCTCTACCCCGCCCCCCGCGGCGTCGAGGAGACGATCGAGCTCGCCGGGCTGGGCGGCAAGCAGGACGCGCGCACGCGGACGCTCTCCGGCGGCCAGCTGCGCCGCCTCGACCTCGCGCTCGCGCTCGTCGGCGATCCCGAGCTGATCTTCCTCGACGAGCCGACGACCGGCTTCGACCCCGCCGCGCGCCGCGGCGCGTGGGACACGATCCGCTCGCTGAAGGCGCTCGGCAAGACGATCGTGTTGACCACGCACTATCTGGAGGAGGCGCATGTGCTCGCCGATCGCGTCGCGATCGTCAAGGACGGGCGGATCCTCGCTGAGGGGGCGCCGGGCGAGCTCGGGGCTGGCGACGGCGCAACGAGCTACCGCGTCGCGTGGCGCAACGGCAGCGGCCTGCTGAACCAGCAGGAGACGGACGACCCGACGACGCTGCTGCACGAGCTGACGTCGGCTGCGCTGGAGCGCGGCGAGCGGCTCGAAGGCCTCAGCGTCACGCGTCCCACGCTCGAGGACGTCTACCTGGAGCTGACCGCCGATGGCTGAGTCACCCGATCTCGCGGCGCTCTCGTGGCGTCAGTTCCGGCTCGAGCGCAAGATGTTCTGGCGCAACCCGAGCGCGGCCTTCTTCAACTTCCTGCTGCCGCTGCTGTTCCTCGTGCTGCTGTGCGCGGTTCTCACCAAGCAGAGCGACCGCGACGTGATCGTGCCGGGGATCGCCGGGATGGCGGTGCTGGCGACGACCTTCAGCGCGCTGGCGTACAACGTCGTCTTCCTGCGCGAGCAGGGGATCCTCAAGCGCATGCGCGGGACGCCGCTGCCGTCGGGCGCCTACCTGCTCGGTATCGCCGGCAACGCGGTCGCGAACACGGCGATCCAGATCGTGTTGATCACGGTAGCCGGCAAGCTCTTCTACGGGATCGACTGGCCGCCGCAGGTCGGCGAGCTCGTGCTGTTCGTCGTGCTGGGCGTCGTCTGCTTCGCCTCGCTCGGCGTCGCGCTCGCGCACGCGATCCCGACGTTCGAGGCGGCGACCGTGTACGTCAACATGATCTTTCTGCCGGTCGTCTTCATCTCGATCGATGCGGCGAACGACCCGGCCTTCCTCAAGGGCATCGCGGAGGCGCTCCCGCTCGCGCATCTGATCGACGGCCTGTCCGACGCGATGGTGACCGGCGAAGGGCTCGGGTCCCAGTGGTCGGCGCTGGGGGTGCTGATCGTCTGGACCGTACTCGGCGTGATGCTGGCGATCCGCGGCTTCAGCTGGGAGCAGCGCCGCAGCTGAGGCGCTACGCGAGCTGGTCGACCTCGATGACGAACGACTCCGGCAGCTCCCCGCGCCGCTGGGCGGGGACCGCTGCGAGCGGCGAGCGCTCCCACTCCTCGCGCAGCAGGCCGTAGACGTATACGTCGTGTGCAGCGGAACCATGGCGGTGCCATCGCCGCAGCAGCCCCTCTCGCACGAAGCCGAGACGCTCGAGCGCCGCCTGCGAGCGGCCGTTCTCGACGTCCGCGTACGCGCCGAGGCGCTCCAGTCCGAGGTGGGCGAACGCGAGGTGGGCGACGAGCGCCTTCACCTCCTGGTTCGCCCCGCTCCCCCACCACCGACGGCCGAGCCACGTCCCGATCACGGCGCGGCGGTCGCGACGCGAGAGCTCGGCGATCCCGACGACGCCGATCGGACCTGCCTCGCGATGCACGATCAGCAGATCGAGCTGCTCGCCGCGCTCGCGTCGGTCGGCGAGACCGATGATGTAGGCGATCGGCTCCTCGATGCGAACGTAGGGTCCCCACGAGAAGAAGCGCGTGACCTCTCGGTCCGAGCCGAGCTCGAACAACGCCGGTGCATCGTCCGCCGTGGCGTAGCGAAGGGTGAGCGTCGGCCCGTGCAGCTCCATCCTGGGAGAATATGACGGCATGCTGACCGTCCACCTTGTCGCAGGGGAACGTCCGGACCGCCGGCCCGACTCCAGGTTTGGCGAAGCGCCCGACCGCACATACGGGTGGATGACGTGAGTGACGGTGTCGGCACTCGACCTTCAGGCGACACGCCCGGGCACGCGGCGGGGCGCGACGACGCCTTCAAGCCCGAGGTGCGACTCGTGCTGCCAGCGCTGCCGGCGAACGTCGCGCTGGTGCGGCAGGCCCTCGCCGGCCTGACGGACGAGCTCGGCGTCGAGCCGACGCGGGCGGCCGACATGAAGATCGCGCTGACGGAGGCGTGCACCAACGTCGTCGTGCACGCCTACGGCGACGGCCCGGGGCCGCTCGAGGTGAAGATGGTCGTCGAGCACGGGCGCCTCGTGTTGAGCGTGCGCGACCGCGGCAACGGGCTGCACCCGCTGCCCGGACGCGACGATGGAGCACCGCTCGGCTTCGGTCTGGCGCTGATCGCATCGCTGTCCGACGAGCTTGGCCTCGTCGGTGGGCGGCACGGCACCGAGGTGCGGATCGCCTTCTCGCTCAACGACGGCAGTGCGCCGCCGCTCGCGATCCAGCCGTCGGACGAGCCCGCACCCGACTGCGACGAGATCGTGTTGGAGCTGCGTCCCCCGCATCGCACCTCCCCCGTGCTCGGACGCGTCGTCTCGCTGATCGCAGCGCGCGCGGACTTCTCGATCGACCGCCTCTCCGACGCCCAGATCGTCAGCGACGCGATCGCCGGCGCCGCGCCGGCCCACCTCGCCGACGGGCGGCTGAGCGTGGCGATCGACGAGCATGAAGGCGGTTTCGACCTGCTCGTGGGCCCATTCGCGACCGGTGGCGCGCAGCGCCTCGTCGACGACACGGAACTGCCGGGGCTTGGCTCGCTGCTGGAGCGGCTGACCGACACGATCTCGGTCGAGCAGAGCGGCATCGCCGAGGGCGAGCGTCTTCGTATTCGCCTGCTCACGCGGGGCTGATCGACGCCGTACAGCGTACCCGTTCGGATCCTGACTGGATCGCCGATCGCCCGACTTTCGCGGGTCGAATTCAGGTTCGATCTAGAAACCGGCGCCGGACACCAATACGCTGTATCGCATGGCAGTGGGAAACGCCTTCGTACGCGTGCTCGAGGAGGACCCCGAGCTTGCGGCCGGACTTGACCCGACGAGCGTCCAGCTTGCGACGCGGCACGCGATCGCGGCGGTCGAGATCGTCGCGCCCGGCACCTGGGAGCCGGCCTTCCCGGCTGACGGCGGCGGCGGCAGCCTCGGCCTGCTCGTGCTCGACGGCCTGTTGATGCGCGACGTCGCGATCGCACAGGCGACCTGCACGGAGCTGATCGGGCGCGGCGACCTGCTGCGCCCGTGGGATTGGGAGCGCGACGTGCTGACGATCAAGCCGGTCATCACCTGGACCGCGCTCCAGCCGGTGCGCCTGGCCGTGCTCGACCGGCGCATCGCCGCCGTGATGGGGCGCTGGCCGGAGCTCGTGAGCGCCCTCGTCGCGCGCGCCGTACGGCGCTCGTTCGAGCTCGCGACGAATCAGGCGACGAGCCACCTGACGCGCGTCGACGCGCGTCTGGAGCTGCTGTTCTGGGGCCTTGCCGACCGTTGGGGCCGCGTCGGACCCGACGGCGTCGTGCTGGAGCTCCCGCTGACGCACCAGGTGCTCGGCCGGCTCGTCGGCGCGCAGCGCCCCTCCGTCACGACGGCGCTGTCGGACCTCTCGCGCCGCGGCGTGATCGAGCGACGCGAAGATGGCGCCTGGATCCTGCGCGGCGATCCGCCGGGCGACCCCGCAGAGGCGACGGCCCCCGCCGCCGCCCAGCAGGCCACGCCGACGTAGGTCCTCAGCCGTCCGACGGCTCAGGCGCCGCAGGCCGGCCACGGCGAGGTGCCGCGGTCGCGGTAGAGCGAGAGCGCCCGCCGGTCCTGCTCCGCCTCGGAGGCGCGCGCCGGGTCGCCGTGCCCGCCCATCGCCTGCCACGTCTGGCGGTCGAACTGATATTTGCCGCGATAGGTGCCGTCGGACGAGACGGCGCGCGGGTTGCCGCCCGACTCGCATCGCGCGATGCGCTCCAGCGTCGCGGGGACCCGGACGGAGCGATGCGCGCCGCCGGCCGAGCGCCCCTCGGCAAGGTCGATGCCGAGCGCGTGCGCCGTCTGTGGGCCGACGACGCCGTCGACGGTGAGCCCCTTGCGCGCTTGGAAGCTGCGCACGGCATGGCCCGTCTGCGGGCCGAAGACGCCGTCGGCGGGCACGCCGAGCTTCTGCTGCACCTGTGCGACGAGCGGGCCGCGGCTGCCGCGTTTGAGCACTTCCGCGTCGGCGCTGGCGGGCGCCGCGAGGACGCAGGCGAGCGCGAGCACGAGCACGAGCGCGGGAACGAGGGCGAGACGGCTGGACATGGGACCTCCGTGGGCTCTTTCGGGCGCCTACGGGGTGAGCTGTCGGGCTCGCGCGGAAAGATCGCGCTACGCCGCCAGAGCACTCCTGGGATCGGAGTGCCGGCGATGATTCGCCCCGTGGATCGCGACCGTCCGCGATCCGAGTGGGTCCCCCGCTCTCCGTCGTCGGGGACGGCGGAGACTCGGCAGTATGGGTCTGTCTTGCCTGCAAGGAAAGCAGATCCGGGCGTCGGATGCACTGCGCGCGGGATTCACTACTAAGCTCTCGGGCTTCATGGCAAGCATCCCCGACACCGCTCAGGAGCCCGACGATCCCGAGGTCGAGGGCGTCGCCTGGGACCTCGAGCCGCTCGCGCGCGGCGAGGGCGAGGCCGGGGTGCGCGCACTGCTCGACGAGGCCTCGGCCCGCGCCGACGCGTTTGCGGCGTCGCACACGGGCCGTGTCTCGGAGCTCGACGCCGACGGCCTGCGCGCCGCGATGGAGGAGCTCGCCTCGCTGCACGAGCTGGTCGGCCGCGCCGGCTCCTACGCCTCGCTGCGCTTCGCCGTCGACACCGCCGATCCGGCCTTCGGGGCGCTGCTGCAGCTCGTGCAGGAGCGCGGCACGGCGATCCAGACGACGCTGCTGTTCTTCGAGCTGGAGTGGGCGGCGCTCGACGACGAGCGCGCGGAGGCTCTGCTCGCCGATCCGGGCCTCGCCTTCTGCGCCCACCACCTGCGCAGTGAGCGCCGCTATCGCCCCTACCTGCTGAGCGAGCCGGAGGAGCGGATCCTCAACGAGAAGGCGATCAGCGCCCGCAGCGCATGGGCGCGGCTGTTCGCCGAGCTGATGTCGTCGCTCGAGGTGACGCTTCCGGATGCCGAGGAGTCCGTCTCGCTGGAGCAGGCGCTCGCGCGACTGTCCGGTCCGGACCGGGAGGAGCGGCGCGGCGCGGCCGAGGCCGTGACCGAGGCGCTGCAGCCGGGGATCCGCACGCGCGCCTCGATCTACAACACGCTGCTGCACGACAAGGCGGTCGACGACCGGCTGCGCGGCTACCCACACTGGCTCGCCTCGCGCAACCTCGCCAACGAGGCGAGCGACGCGTCGGTTGAGGCGCTCGTCGGCGCCGTGCGGGCGCGCTACGACATCCCGCAGCGCTGGTATCGGCTGAAGGCGAGACTGCTTGGCGTCGAGCGGCTCGCGGACTACGACCGCGCCGCGACCGTCGCGACGGCGGACGAGCGCTTCGCCTGGTCCGATGCCCGCTCGCTCGTGCTCGACGCGTACGGCAGCTTCTCTCCGGAGCTGGGCGCGCTCGCGCAGCGCTTCTTCGACGAGCGCTGGATCGACGCCCCGGTGCGCCCGGGCAAGCGCGGCGGGGCGTTCTGCTCCTACACGGTCCCCTCCGCGCACCCGTACGTGCTGCTCAACTACACCGCGCGCCGCCGCGACGTGCTGACGCTCGCGCACGAGCTCGGCCACGGGGTGCACGCGGCGCTCGCGGCGCCGCAGGGCGTCTTCCATCAGTCGACGCCGCTGACGCTCGCCGAGACCGCGTCGGTGTTCGGCGAGACGCTGGTGTTCGGGCGCTTGCTGGAGGCCGCCGAGACGCCGGAGTCGCGGCTCGCGCTGCTCGCGGAGTCGATCGAGGGCGCGATCGCGACGGTGTTCCGCCAGACGGCGATGCACCCGTTCGAGCAGCTCGTGCACACCGCGCGGCGCGAGGAGGGCGAGCTGTCCGTCGAGCGCTTCTCGGAGCTGTGGAGCGGAACGCAGGAGGAGCTGTTCGGCGATGCGGTCGAGGTGACCGAGGGCTACCGCTCGTGGTGGTCCTACATCCCCCACTTCGTCAATACGCCCGGCTACGTCTATGCGTACGCCTACGGGCAGCTGCTCGCGCTGTCGGTCTACCAGCGCTACCAGGACGAGGGCGCCGGCTTCGTGCCGGACTACCTGCGGCTGCTGTCGGCCGGCGGCTCGATGGCGCCCGAGCAGCTCGGACGCATCGTCGGGGTCGACTTGGCCGACCCGGGCTTCTGGGACGCCGGGCTCGTGCTCGTCGAGCGGCAGCTCGCGGCCGCCGAGCAGGCCGCGCGCGACGCAGGGCGCATGTAGCACCCAGCCTCGCCCGCGGCCCGCCGCCGAGGCGGCGCGGCGCGCATCATGCGTCGTTGCGCGCGGCGCGCTCGGCGATCAGCTCCTCGCGGACGCTGCGGTGGAACAGCGCACGACGGACGAGCGCCTCGGCCAGCGCATCCGCGTCGACCTCGTACTCGCCCGCGGCGACCTGCCGCGCGAGCAATCGCACCCGCGACGAGCGCGTGATGCGGTCGCGACGAGCGGTGGTGATGCGGTGGATTCGGTCGTTTGTGGCGACCATCTGATGCCTCCTAAGGTCGGTCCTGACGTCACTCGGAGCGGCTCCGGCGGAGCGGCTCCTCGGGGTGCGTCAGGCGACGGGAGGTGCGCGGGCGGCGGCGCTCGCCGGCGCCGGGGCGTCGTGGTCGCAGCTGTCAGCGGTGACGGCGGTGCCGCCGTCGGCCAGCTCGAAGACGACCTGCTCGGCGTGGATCGCCGAGTCGCGCTCGCCGTGCGCGCCACCCGGGGCGGCGCCTCCACTGCCCCCGGTCGCGAACGGCGACGAGTTGGTGTCGAGCGGCGCAGGCGGACCGCGCAGGTGCGTCGGCTCGTCGGTCGTGCCGTGCGGATGCTCGATCGGGTGCCCGGCGAGCGCCGCAGCCGTTTGCGGCGAGGTGACGACGCCGACCGTGCCGACCGGCGTGCATGCCTGTGCAGGAGCGGCCGCGACGTCCGGCGTCATATCGACGACGGCCGGCGCGGCGATCGTGCCTATGCCGAGTCTCGCGAGCGTCTCCCGTACGGCGGCCGCCGCCTTGAGCGCCCTGCCCTCGTCGGCCGCGGCGGACGGCTGCGGGGTCGCGGCAGGAGCCGTGGCCGCAGGCGGCAGATCGACCACAGGCAGCGGTGCCGCGCCCGGTGTCGGCGCCACGTGATCCGTCGACGGGTCCGGCTGCGTGTCGGGCTGCTTAGGCGCCGGCGATCTGCCGTCTCTGGGGGCCGGGTCCACCGGCGCTGGATCGGTGGGCGCGGGGTCGGCAGGCGCCGGGTCTGCAGGCGGGGCCGGGTCCGCGGGAGCCGGGTCGGCAGGCGGTGCGGGCTCGGCAGGCGCCGGGTCTGCAGGCGGGGCCGGGTCCGCCGGAGCCGGTTCGGCCGGAGGCGCCGGATCGGACGGAACGGGAGCCGGGTCAGCAGGCGGTGCGGGCTCGGCAGGCGGAGGCGGTTCGGTTGGCGCCGGCTCGGCGGGCGCCGGTTCGGTCGGCGCCGGCTCGGCGGGCGCCGGCTCTGCGGGGGGCGCCGGGTCCGCCACCGGAGGAGCAGGGTCTGCAATCGGCGGTGCCGGTTCGGGATCAGCGACCGGCGGAGCCGGGTCGACCGGCGTCTCGTCGTCCGCCGTCACGTCGTGCGCCAGCATCGCGGTCGTGAGATGGCGCGTGCTCCAGGCCGGTTCGCCGCCGCCGTCGGCGAGCGCGGTCCCCGGGAGCAGCACCAGCAGGGCCAGGGCCGTCAGCAGGCCGAGGATGCCGCGACCACGCGTCGAGTGGCGCGAGCGAGAAACGGCGAACTGGTCGTTGACGTCCATATGCGTTCGGTGGCTGCCTCTCCAGCTTTCGTCGGCAGCCGTGCCAAGCCTCTCAAGCAAATCCATGTTCGACCATCGGGCCGAGACCCGATTTGGTCTGCCTGCTGACCACCTAGCGTAGCCCTCGCGGACGACCCTGTCATCGCCGCTGGTCCGGAGTGGCACATCCGCGCTGCCGTTGCCGGCGCATCGACCGAGTGCCGCGATCAGACTGTACGCGCCGTGGACAGCGCCTTCAGCACCCCCGTCGACCTCTCCTCCCTGCGCGATCGCGTCGCGCTGGTTACGGGCGGCGCGAGCGGCCTCGGACGCGCGACGGCGCTGGCGCTTGCCGCTGCCGGCGCAGAGGTGGTCGTCGCCGACGTCGACGTCACCGGCGGTGAGCAGGTGGCCGCGCAGGTCGGCGGCCACTTCCTCGCGACCGACACGTCCGACCTGGAGGCCAACCGGGCGATGGTCGCGTTCGTGCGCGAGCGCTGCGGACGGCTCGACCTCGTCCACCTCAACGCGGGCGTGACGACCGGCTGCGGCGTCGGCGACGACTTCGACGTCGCCAGATACCGCCGCGCGATGGGCGTGAACCTCGACGGCGTCGTCTTCGGCGCGCATGCCGCGCTCGAGGCCTTGCGCGCGAACGACGGCACGGAGCGCGGCGCGATCGTCGCGACCGCGTCGCTCGCCGGCCTCACCGGCGTCCCGATCGACCCGCTCTACGCGACCAACAAGCATGCCGTCGTGGGGTTGGTGCGCTCGCTCGGGCCGGCGCTCGTGCACGAGGGGATCCGCGTCAACGCGGTCTGTCCCGGCTTCGCGAAGTCGGCGATGACGGACCCGTTCGCCGCCGACCTGGAGGCGGCCGGCGTCCCGTTGATCCCGGCGGAGGTCGTCGCCGAGACGGTCGTGCGGCTGTTCGCGCTCGACGTCGCCGGCGAGTGCTGGTTCGTGCAGCCCGACCGCGAGCCGGCGCCGTTCGCGTTCCGCAACATCCCTGGGCCGCGCGCGGCCGTGTCTACCGAGGAGGCCTGACCGCCATGGACTTCGAGCTGAGCGACCGCGCGAAGGACTACCGCGACAGACTGCAGGCGTTCCTCGACGAGCGAGTCCACCCGGCCGAGGCGGTCTACGTCGAGCAGGTGCGCGCGGCGGAGACGCCGCACGTGCATCCGCCGATCATGGAGGAGCTCAAGGAGGAGGCGCGGCGGCGCGGGCTGTGGAACATGTTCCTGCCCGACGAGGAGCACGGCTCGGGCCTCACGAACGTCGAGTACGCGCCGCTCGCCGAGCTGCTCGGGCGCACCTTCATCGGCTCGGAGGCGTGCAACTGCTCGGCGCCGGACACCGGCAACATGGAGGTGCTGCACCAGTTCGGCGACGAGGATCAGAAGGAGCGCTGGCTGCGCCCGCTGCTCGACGGCGAGATCCGCTCCGGCTTCGCGATGACCGAGCCCGACGTCGCCTCCTCCGACGCGACGAACATCGCGCTGCGGATGGAGCGCGACGGCGACGACTTCGTCCTCAACGGGCGCAAGTGGTGGACGACCGGCGTCATGCATCCGAGATGCAGAATCCTGATCGTGATGGGCAAGACGGAGCTGGAGGCGCCCGTCTATGCGCAGCAGTCGATGGTGCTCGTGCCGCTCGGCACGCCGGGGCTGGAGATCGTGCGCTCGCTTCCGGTCTTCGGCTACATGGACCCCGAGGGCCACGGGGAGCTGCGCTTCACCGACGTGCGCGTGCCGCAGTCGAGTCTGATCGCGGGGCCGGGCGCGGGCTTCCTGATCGCCCAGGCGCGGCTCGGGCCCGGCCGCATCCACCACTGCATGCGCGCCGTCGGCGCGGCGGAGCGGGCGCTGGAGCTGATGTGCAAGCGGGCCGACGAGCGCGAGACGTTCGGCAAGCCGGTCTCGACGCGCTCGAACATCCGCGACTGGATCGCGGAAGCGCGCATCGAGCTGGAGATGCTGCGGCTGCTGGTGCTGAAGACCGCGTGGCTGGTCGACACCGTCGGTGGCAAGAACGCGCGCATCGAGGTCGCGGCGATCAAGGTGGCGGCGCCGAACGTCGCACTGAAGATCATCGACCGCGCGATCCAGGTGCACGGCGGCGCGGGCGTCTCCGACGACTTCCCGCTCGCCTTCATGTACGCGCACATGCGCACGCTGCGGCTGGCGGATGGACCGGACGAGGTGCACAAGCTGTCGATCGCGCGGCGCGAGCTGCGGCGCCAGCGCGGCGAGGGCGAGCCGCTGATGTAGGGCGCGGCGGCACGCCGTCGGGCGCCGCCGCGACCCGGCGCCGGCGCCGGACGCTCGGCGGCGGGCTACGCTGCGGCCGGGGTGAGCCCGATCCACCGCAACCGCTGGGGCGTCGTCGTCGCCTACGCCGCGCTCGGCGCCGCCACGCAGGTGCTGTGGCTGACGTTCGCGCCGATCACGACGGCGACCGCCGAGCACTACGGCGTCGGCGAGGGAGCGGTCGGCTGGCTCGCGGAGATCTTCCCGCTGCTCTACGTCGTGCTGGCGATCCCGGCGGGGATGGCGCTCGACCGCTGGTTCGCGCCGGCGCTGCGGGCCGGCGCCGCGCTGACGGCCGCCGGCGCGCTGGTGCGCCTCGGCGGCGACAGCTTCGCCTGGGCGCTCGCCGGCCAGCTGCTGGTGGCGATCGCCCAGCCGTTCGTCCTCAACGCGGTGACGAAGCTTGCAAGCGAGTACGTCGTGCCGGCGTCGCGCCCGGCGGCGATCTCGTTCGGCGCCGGCGGCACATTCGTCGGATTGCTGCTCGGGCTGCTGCTGGGGCCGGCGCTGGGCAGCGCGACCGACCTGCAGCCGCTGCTGCTGGCCGAGGCGGCTTTCGCCGTGGTCGCGGCGGCGGCGCTGTGGGTTGCGCTGCGCTCGCGCCCGGCCGGCGCGGCGGCGCTCGAGCGGGCGATCGGCGTGTACGAGCTGCGCACCGTCTGGGACGACCGCTTCATCCGGACGCTGTGCACGCTGGCGTTCGTCGGCTTCGGCGTCTTCATCGCGTTGACGACGTGGCTGCAGGGCCTGCTGGAGCCGTTCGGCGTCTCCGACGACACGGCGGGCGCGATGCTCGCCGTGGCGGTCGCTGCCGGTGTCGCGACGACGACCTGGCTGCCTGCGGCGGCGGCTCGCAACGGCGCCGAGCGGACGGTGCTTGCGGCCGCCCTTCTCGTCTGCGCGGTCTGCTTCGCCGCGCTCGCGGGAGTGCGGGCGCCCGCCGCGCAGTTCGTGCTGGTCGCGGCGATCGGCGCGGTCGTGCTGCCGGCGCTGCCGGTCCTGCTGGAGCTGGCCGAGCGGCGGGCCGGCCCTGCCGGAGCCTCGGCTGCGGCGCTGCTGTGGCTGGCGGGCAACCTCGGCGGGATCGCGCTCGCGCTGCCGGTCGGCGCGCTCGTTCACCACGCCGCGGCGGCGTTCGGCCTGCTCGCGCTCGCAGCCGTCGCGGGCCTGCCGTTCGCACGGCGACTGCGCCCTCCGACCGGGGTGCTGGTGTTGGATGGCGCCCGATGAGCGACGATCGCCCCGTCCGCGAGGAGGACGCCTTCGACGTCGAGGCGGTCGGCGCGTGGCTGCGCGCGGCCGGCGTCGACGGGATCGACGGCGCTCCGCATGTGCGCCAGTTCGCCGGCGGGGCCTCGAACCTGACCTACCTGCTGCGCTACCCCGCGCGCGATCTGATCCTGCGGCGTCCGCCGGCCGGGACGAAGGCCTCCTCAGCGCACGACATGGCGCGCGAGCACCGCATCCAGGCCGCCCTGCGACCCGTCTTCCCGCAGGTGCCCGAGATGGTGGCGCTGTGCACCGACCACGCCGTGCTCGGCAGCGACTTCTACGTGATGGAGCGCGTCGAGGGCGTGATCCCGCGCGCGCAGATGCCGCCGGAGGTGGGGACCGATCCGCAGCTGATGGGTCGGATCGGCGAGCGCTTCGTCGACCTGCTGGCCGAGCTGCACGCCGTCGATCCGAACGCAGCCGGACTGGCGGAGCTGAGCCGCGGGCCGGGCTACGTGCGCCGGCAGGTCGCGGGCTGGTCGGAGCGCTACCGCCGCGCCAAGACCTGGAACGTGCCCTCGTTCGAGCGCGTCATGCACTGGCTCGACGCGCAGCAGCCTGACGACGTCGGCGCGTGCGCGATCCACAACGACTTCCGCCTCGACAACCTCGTGCTCGACGCCGGAGACCCGCTGCGCGTGCGCGCGGTGCTCGACTGGGAGCTGGCGACGATCGGCGACCCGCTGATGGACCTCGGCAGCTCGCTCGCCTACTGGACGCAGGCGGACGACGGACTCGCCGGCCGCCTGTTTCGCAGACAGCCGTCGCACCTGCCGGGGATGCCGACGCGCGCGCAGATCGTCGCGCGCTACGGCGAGCGCACGGGCGTGGACACCGACGCATGGGCCTTCTACGAGGTCTTCGGGCTCTTCCGCCTCGCGGTGATCGCGCAGCAGATCTACTACCGCTATCACCACGGACAGACGCGCAACCCGGCCTTCAAGCGCTTCTGGGTGGCCGCGCACGTGCTCGAGCGGCGTTGCCGGCGCACGCTCCGCACCACACCGTGACGACGAATCAGACCTCCTCGAAGGTCTCGTCGAACGACGGCGTCGCCCAGCCAAACGAGATCACGCCGCGCGACGTGGTGCACGGCTCTTCGCGCCAGCGCGCCAGCACCTCGGGGCGGAGCCTGTACGCGCGGTAGAAGCGGCCGCGGGCGTCGCGCTGGTTCGTGCGCTCGAGATCCTCGGAGCCGGGTCCGAAGCGCACGAGCGAGGCGAGCTTCTCCGGCGTCCCGGGCGGTGCCGCGGTGCCCTTCGGCGTGATCGCCACGCGCGCGTGGCCGTTCGACGGCAGCAGCGCCGTGAAGCGCTCGGCGTCGGCGACCTCGAACACGAACGCATAGTCCCGGTACCAGCGGCCCTCCTCGGGGCGCTGGCGACGCGTGTGGTAGGCGAGGTGGATCTTGTCGATCAGCGCGTCCACGTCCGTCGCCGTGCGGACGGTCACGCCGCGTGCAGCGAGCACGAACGCGCTCGGCGAGTCGAACGTGATCTCGGCCCGCGCCTTCGCGTGCGCCGGTGCGGGAATCAGGAGCGAGGTCTCGCCGCGGTCATAGAGACGGAACGAGACGTCGTCGCCGGAGCACAGCTCCCACACGCGCCCGTCGGTCGCGCGGCGCACTCTCCCCGGAAAGCCGTTGAAGCGATGACGCACCGTCGAGATCGGTCTCCACGCGCCGTCGCTGCCGATCGTGCCGATGTCCCCGATCTCGATCGGGAACTCGAGCGGAACGACGGGACGCATGCCGAACTGGCGGTGAACCTCTGAGACGAAGCCTGCGATATCTGCCATGGGAGCCTCCGCGAACCGCCGGCACGTCGCGCGCCGACTCGGCACCCACATTAAACATCATTTCTGTCTATTAGCACACCACTTAGTCGGAGAAAATCGGCCTCCCGGTGAGCACCTGGCTCAGCCCGGCGCCCCCATGTGCCGCGTCGGCGTGCGTCAGGCGGCTGTGACCACGTCGGCCGCCGGCTCGATGACCGCAGCCGGCTGCGGCACGAGCCGCGACGAGACGGCGGGAAGCGCGATGGGGTCGGCGGGGGAGCGCTCGCCGGGACGCGTGCCGCGCACCTCCTGGTGGCTGCAGACGACGTAGCACCACTCCATCAGCGCCATCCGGGCCTCTGGCTCGAGCTGCACGACGCGCGTGCCGAGCACGTAGCCGTCCGCGCTCGGGCAGCAGGAGCGGACCTCGGCGACGACGTGCACGTCCCGCGACTCGCCTTCGCTGTCCTCGAGCTGCAGGCGGATCGGCACCTGCGCGCCGACGTCGAGCGGGGCGGACACGACGAGCCCGAGCCCGGTCGCGTTCGCGTCGACCAGGCGGCCGGGGATCGAGCCGGCCGGCGACAGGCACAGCGCCGGCGCGTCGCCCTCGAAGCGGTAGATGAGACGCCGCTGGCGGCGTCCGGACACCAGCACGAGGGTGCGCAGGATGCGCCGCAACTCGATCACGGAGAGCAGCGGGATCACGATTTCCGCGACCGGGGGCAGGTCGGGCAGCGGGCCGACGCCCCACAGGTCGAGCACGCGCATGACGATTCCGGTCAGCAGCGCGATCGCCAGCAGGCAGGCGAGCTTCAGGCGCGCGAGCGCGTGCGTACCGCCGAGGTCGACGCCCTCCTTCGGCGTGACCTTGAAGGCGGTCTTCGCCGGAACGATCGCGCAGCGCAGCGCGCGCGCATAGATCCCCATCGTCATCAGCTCGTAGTGGCTCGTCTCGGCAAGCCGCATGTAGCCGCGCGCGAGCGCGGCGCCGGTGCCGAGGTTGAGCGCGAGCGCCGGCAGCCACAGCAGCAGGAGGCCAAGCAGGTCGACCCGCATCGGCAGCCAGCCGGTCCACAGCACGAGCGCGACCGTGACGAGCAGCAGCAGTCGCATCGGCGGCGCGAGGTAGGCGGCGAGGCTCGCGAAGTAGGAGAGGCGCTGGAGCGGCTTGAGCTCCTTCGCGCGCAGCGGCGACTCCCGCAGCGTGAAGACGGCGAGATTTCCGCGCGACCAGCGATCGCGCTGGAGCAGATAGCCGTCGAGGTCGTGCGGTGCGAGGCCCTGCACGAGCACCTCGTCGTGGTAGCGCGAGGTCCAGCCGTCGCGCTGGAGGCGGATGGTCGTGTGGAAGTCCTCCGCGATCGTCTCGGTCGCGACGCCGCCGATCCCGAGCAGCGCATCGCGCCGGATCAGCGCCGCCGACCCGCACCAGAAGGCCGCGCCGTGGCGGTCCTTGCCGGGGCAGATGACGTGGAAGAAGAGCGACTGCTCGTGGCGCCCCACCGCGTAGTGCTGGACGGAGTCCTGGTTGGAGAAGTCGTGCGGACTCTGGACGAGGCCGACGCGCTCGTCCTCGAAGTAGCCGACGAGCGCGTCGAGCGCGTCCGGCATCGGGACGTGGTCAGCGTCGAGCATCAGCACGAGATCGCCCTCGGTGCGCGGCAGCGCGGCGTTGATGTTGCCCGCCTTCGCGTGCGAGTTGTCAGGACGCGTCATGTAGACCGCGCCGGTCAGCTCGGCAAGCTCGCGCATGTTCTCGCGGCGGCCGTCGTCGAGCAGGTAGGTCGTGTGCGGGTAGCGCAGCGCGCGGCAGCCGGCGAGCGTCGCGAGCACGACCTCCTCCGGCTCGTCGTAGGTGCAGACGTAGACGTCGACCGTCGGGGCGCCGAGGATCGGCGGGCGCGTGACGGGCCGCCGCCTCCACGAAAACCACGTGAGCGTGCCGAGCGCCCAGATGCCGTAGAGCTCGGTAATGAGCAGCATCGTGAACGTGATCGGGCTCGCGCCGGCGCCGGTCCAGCCGATGCGCCACGTCAGATAGACCGCCCCCCAGGTCAGGGCAGCGAGCGCAAGCGTGCGCGAGAGTCGCTGATGGCGCTCGAAGAAGCGCCCGTAGCGCGGCCGCGCATCTCTGCCGCGCGCGGCGTCGCCGACGCGGCCGGCGATCCAGGAAGTGCCGAGGAGCACGCGCAGGGCGCTGCCTGCGTGGCTGCCGAGGGTGGAACGGATGCGCTTGCGGCCAGCGACCATGCCGAGTGGATCGGCCTCGCGACATTCGTCCGCGAGGGGTTTGGACGCATGTCGGGTCTTTGCGCGGCGGCGCTCAAGGCGCGCGCCGGCGGGTGGAAGGAGTGGAGACGCCGGGAATTGAACCCGGGTCCGCGGTCGCGTGAAAGGCAGCTTCTACGAGCGTAGCCGGCGCTCTGGTCTCGTCCCTCGCTCGCCTCGCCGGCGGGGTTGCGGGGGACCAGCCTCCTGAAAGTGTCCCCGGTTCGGCGGAGGCGGGCCTCGCCGGGTGAGCCTGCGTTCTGATTCCGGCGAAACCCCGCGGCAGGCTGGCGGGGGCCGAAACCTCACGGCTTAGCTAGGTGCTAAGCGGCGAGGGCGTACTCGTGAGAGTCCGCACGTATGGTTTTCCCGGTGGTTTTACGAGGCCAACCGGGACCTCGGCTCGCAACCACCCCCACGAAGACAACCACGTCGAAGCCTGTCGTCCCCTCGGGGTATTTACTGCACGGTCAAGTGTAGCTGCCAGACTGGTGGCATGGACCAGCGCGTGGAGTGGCTCCCCCCGGCGACCCCGACGCCGGCCTCGCAGCCGACGATGCCGGAGGACGTCGGCCTGCCGCCGGCCGAGCCCCGCTCGCGCCTCCGGCGCGTCTTCGGCCCGCTTGCCGTCGTCGGCGCCGGCCTCGCGAAGTTCAAGGGCGTCCTGCTGCTGCTGCCGAAGCTCAAGCTCCTGACGACCTCCGGCTCGATGCTCGTCTCGGTCGCGGCCTACAGCCTCATCTGGGGCTGGCAGTTCGCGGCCGGCTTCGTGCTGCTGCTGCTCGTCCACGAGATGGGGCACGTGATCCAGCTGCGGCGCGAGGGGGTCGAGGCGAGCGCGCCGATGTTCATCCCCTTCCTCGGCGCCGTCGTGGCGGCGAAGTCGCTCGGCGACGACGCGGCCGCCGAGGCGCGCGTCGGGCTCGCCGGGCCGGTCCTCGGCTCGATCGGCGTGGCCCTGCTGATCCCCGTGTGGCTCGCGACCGACAGCGAGTTCTGGCAGGCGCTCGCCTTCACCGGCTTCTTCCTGAACCTCTTCAACCTGCTGCCGGTCGTGCCGCTCGACGGCGGCCGCGCGATGGCGGCGATGGCGCCGTGGATGTGGTTCGTCGGCCTCGCGGCGATGGTCGCGCTCGCGATCGCCTTCCCGAACCCGATCATCCTGCTGATCCTGCTGCTCGCGGCGCTCTCGACGTGGCAGCGCTGGAAGGCGCGTCGCGCCGGGGGCGAGGAGTCCGAGACGTATTACCGCATCAGACCGGCGCAGCGCGCGGCCGTCGCGATCGTCTACGTCGGCCTGATCGCCCTGCTCGTCGTGGGAATGGACGTGACGCACGTGGCGCGCACGTTCGGCGACGCCTAGCGATTGACCTCGCGCAGTTCCCGCTGCACGTCGCGCGCCATCTCGCGTCTCTTGATCGACTCGCGCTTGTCGAAGCGGTCCTTGCCCTGAGCGAGCGCGATCTCGACCTTCGCGTGCGGGCCTCTGAAGTAGATGCGCGTCGGCACGAGCGTGAGGCCGCGCTCTCTCGTTCTCACCTGCAGGCGCTCGATCTCGCGGCGGTGCAGCAGCAGCTTGCGGTCGCGCTCCGGCGCGTGGTTGTCGTGATAGGCGGGCGGATACGGCGGGATGTGCACGTGGTGGAGCCACACCTCGCCCTCTCTGACGGTCGCGTAGGCGTCCTTCAACGTGGCGCCGCCGGTGCGCAGCGACTTGACCTCCGTGCCTCTGAGCAGGATCCCGCACTCGATCTTGTCGAGCAGGTTGAAGCGGTGGCTCGCCGCGCGATTGCTCGCGACGTCGCCGGCGCCGATCTTGCGCTTGCCTCTGCCCTTGGCCATGCCTTGAACCTTTACAGCTCGACGGGCAGCAGGTCGACGCGCCCACGCGCGGTGTCGACCCGCTCCACCTGCACGCGCACGCGGTCACCGATGCGGATCGCCGCGCCGGTGCGCGTCCCTTCGAGGATCGTGCCCTCCTCGTTGAGCTCCCACCATTCGCCGCGCAGCTTGCGCACGGGCAGCATCCCCTCGTGCCCCTGGCCGAAGGCGATGAAGGCGCCGGCGCCGATCACGCCCGTCACCTCGCCCTCGAAGTCCTGGTCCCAACCGCCCTCGAACAGCTCACGCTCGAGCAGGAACGCGCGCGCGACGTCGTCGGCGGCGCGCTCGATGCTCATCGCGTCGCGCTCGCGCGCCGAGCACCACTCGCCCGCGCCGGGCAGCGCCGACGCTCTCGGCGCCTCCTCCCCGCCGCCGACGGCGGCCAGCAGCGCGCGGTGGCAGACGAGGTCCGGGTAGCGGCGGATCGGCGAGGTGAAGTGGCAGTAGTGCAGCAGACCGAGGCCCGTATGACCGAGGTTGGCGGGGTCGTAGCGGGCCTGCTTGAGCGAGCGCAGCACGAGCCCGTTGAGGCCGATCGCGCCCTGGCCCGTGCGCTGTACGTGCTGCTCGACGAGATGCGAGCACTCGGCGATCGTCTCGGCGGCCTGCTGCGGCGTGAGGTACTCGGGTGTCGGCGGCGTGGCGACGTTGAGCGAGGCGAGCTGTGCGACGAGCCGCTCGGCGGCCTCGCCCTGGGGCCGCTCGTGCACGCGGTAGAGCGTCGGGATGCGCTGGTCGGAGAGGATCTTCGCGACCTGCTCGTTGGCGAGGATCATCAGGTGCTCGATCAGGCGATGCGCCTCGGTGGCGACGACGCGGTGTGCCGCCGTCACATGGCCCTGCGCGTCGAACGAGAAGTCCGGCTCGGAGGATTCGATCGCCAGTGCCCCGCCGCGCTCGCGCTCGGCCTGGAGCGCCGCCGACGCCTCGCGCGCGGCCGCCAGCGGCTCCGCCCACGCCGCCTGCGCCTCCTCCCCCTGCGTGAAGATGCGGTCGACTTGGTCGTAGTCCAGCCGCTTGTCTGAGCGGATCAGCGAGCGGTAGAAGGCGGTGCGCTCCACAGTGATCCCGCGCAGGTCGATCTCCACCGTCACCGCGTTGCGGTCCTCGCCGGGACGCAGCGAGCAGGCTCCGTTCGACAATGCCTCAGGCAGCATCGGCTCGACGCGGCCGGGGACGTAGACGCTCGTGCCGCGGCGGAAGGCCTCCTTGTCGACGAGCGAGCCGGGCCGCACGTAGGCGGAGACGTCGGCGATGTGGACCCAGATCCGCCAGGCGCCGTCGCCGCGGCGCTCAGCGGAGATGGCGTCGTCGAAGTCCTTCGCGGTCGCCGGGTCGATCGTGAACGTCGTCAGGTCGCGCAGGTCGCGCCGCGAGACGTCTGCGATCCCGTCCCCCTCCGCCGCTGTGCGCGCCGCCCGCTCGACGGCCGGGTCGAAGCGCCGTCTGAGGCCGCGGTCGAGCATCAGCGCCTCGAGCACGTCGCGCGCCACGTCGGGGCGGCCGATCCGCCGCTCGACCTTCGCGTGGCCGCGTCCGCCCTGGCCTCCGCGTCCTCCGGTCCGCAGCAGCACGAGATCGCCGGGCCCGGCTCTGCGGTCCTTGTCGACGATCAGCTGCGGCCCACGGCCGAAGAACGACTCGCCGATCAGGAAGCGCCCGCGCTTGTCGAGCACGGCGACGACCGCGGTGCGCGGAGCGGCACGCTCGCGCTCGCGCTGCTCGTAGCGGGTCACCGCGACTCGGCGGCCAGCTGAGCCAGCGCGGCGTCGCGCGCCTCGTCGCGGCGCGTCGTGTCCGGGTCGTCGCTGGCGCGCACGTCGGGGGCGATGCCTCTGCCCTCGGCGACGCCTCTGCCGCCGATGTTGCGCCCGCTCGGCAAGAAGTACTGGCCGACGGTCAGGTCGAGCGCACCGCCGTTCGGCATCTCGCGGATCTCCTGGAAGACGCCCTTGCCGTACGTGTTGGTGCCGACGACCTCCGCGCGATGGCGATCCTGCAGCGCGCCGGTGACGATCTCCGCCGAGGACGCGGTCCCGCGGTCGACGAGCACGACGACCGGGACGGATCCTCTGATCGCGCCGCCGGTCGCCGTGTACACGTGCCGCGCGCGGGAACGCCCGTCGGTCGAGACGATCGTCCCGTCGGGGATGAAGATCGAGGCCACCCCGACTGCCTCGTTGAGCAGCCCGCCGCCGTTGCCGCGCATGTCGAGCAGGATGCCGTCCGCGCCGCGTCTCAGCAGCCGCTCGACGGCCGCTTGCAGCTGTGCGGACGAGCCCTCGGTGAAGCTCGCGAAGACGACGACGCCGTAGCGTCTGCCTCTCCATCTGACCATGTGGCCGGCGACGACCGGCGACGTCACGCGGGCGCGCTCGACCCGCTGGGTGGAGCGTCTGCCGCCGCGCGCGATCGTCAGCGCCACCTTCGTGCCCGGCTCGCCCTTGATCTGGGCGATCGACGCGCTCGACGGTCTGCCGGCCAGCGATCTGCCGTTCACGGCGACGATTCGGTCGCCGCGGCGCAGGCCGGCCTGCGCGGCAGGCGTGCCCTGGATCACCGACTCCACGACGAGCGGACCGGCCGGGTCCGGCCGTACGGTCACGCCGATGCCGCTGAAGCTCGGGTTCGTGACCTGCTCGAAGCGCTTGTACGTCCTCGGGTCGAAGTAGTGCGAGAACGGGTCTCTGAGACTCGCCACGGCGCCCTCGATGCCGCGGTCGACGAGCGCGTCGCGATCCGCCTTGCGGTAGTAGATCTGGTCGATCGTGTCGAGCGCGTCGCGCATCAGCTGCGTGTCCTCGTCGCCCACGAACGCGTCGCGGACCGGGCCGGGCAGGCCGCTCGGGTGGCCGCCCAGGTAGATGCCGAGCAGCAGCAAGACGATCGCACCGGCCGTGCCGGCGAGCACCAGCGGCAGGCGGGGGGAGCGGCGAAGCACCGCGTCAGCGTAGCGACCGCCTCTCAACAGGCGCTAAGGGAGCCGCTCCTGCACTACGCTCGACGGCAGGCGATCGAACCCGACCCCGCAGTACAAGAGGAGGCCCAATGTCCGTCGAGCAGCAGTCACGTCCCACCGTGCGCGACCGGCTCTACGTCGGCGGATCTTGGGTCGAGCCCGACGGCAGCGGCACATTGGAAGTCGTCGAGGCCTCGACCGAGCAGCCGCTCGGGACGATCCCCGAGGGGACCGCGGAGGACGCGCGCCGCGCGGTCGCGGCGGCTCGCGAGGCGTTCGACGGCTGGGCCGCGACGCCGGTCGCGGAGCGCCAGCGGCTCTTGCGCGCGATCGCGGACGGTCTCGATGCGCGCGCGGACGAGATCGCCCGCACCGTGACGGCCGAGGTCGGCATGCCGCTCAAGCTCTCGCGCATCATCCAGGCGGGCCTGCCGATCGCCTCGTTCCGTATGGCCGCCGACCTGCTCGACGAGATCGCGTTGGAGGAGGAGGCCGGCACGGCGCTGATCGTGCGCGACCCGGTCGGCGTCGTGGGTGCGATCACCCCGTGGAACTACCCGCTGCACCAGGTGGCCTGCAAGGTCGCCCCCGCGTTGGCCGCGGGTTGCACGGTCGTGCTGAAGCCGAGCGAGGTCGCGCCGCTCTCGGCGTTCATCCTCGCCGAGGTCGTCGATCAGGTCGGGCTCCCGGCCGGCGTCTTCAACCTCGTCACAGGCGTCGGCCCGGTCGTCGGCGAGGCGATCGCCTCCGATCCCGACGTCGACATGGTGTCCTTCACCGGCTCCACGCGCGCGGGCAAGCGCGTGAGCGAGCTGGCGAGTCAGTCAGTCAAGCGGGTGGCGCTGGAGCTCGGCGGCAAGTCGCCGTACGTAATCCTCGACGACGCGGACCTCTCGCAGGCGGTCCCGAACGGCGTCGCGAAGGCGTTCCTCAACAGCGGGCAGACCTGCTCCGCGTTGACGCGCATGCTCGTCCCGCGCGAGCGGCTCGCCGAGGCCGAGCAGATCGCCGCCGCCACCGCGGAGGCGTTCGCTCCTGCGGACCCGACCGGCGAGCGGTCGGGGATCGGACCGTTGGTGTCCGACGTGCAGCGCGAGCGAGTGCGCGGCTACATCGCCAAGGGGCTCGACGAGGGCGCGCGTCTGGTGACGGGCGGCGCCGAGGCGCCGGAGGATCTGCCGCAGGGCTACTACGTCCGCCCGACCGTCTTCTCCGACGTCACGCCGGACATGACGATCGCCCAGGAGGAGATCTTCGGTCCCGTCCTCGTCCTGATCCCGTACGACGACGAGGAGCAGGCGATCGCGATCGCGAACGACACGATCTACGGCCTCGCCGCCGGCGTCTGGTCCGGCGACGCCGACCGCGCGAACCGGGTGGCTCGCCGCCTGCGCGCCGGCCAGATCGAGATCAACGGCGGCCAGTTCGACCTCCGTGCCCCGTTCGGCGGCTTCAAGCAGTCCGGGAACGGTCGTGAGAACGGGAAGCTCGGACTGGAGGAGTACCTGGAGGCGAAGGCACTGCTGCGGTAGGCGCCCGGCTCAGACCCGCAGGAAGCGGCGCAGCGAGACGGCGGAGCCGACGGCGCTGATCGCGATTCCGGAGGCCATCATCACTGCGATCAGCACAGTGAAGGGCATCGTGTCCGGCGCGGAGATGAGCGAGAAGTCGCTGGCGAGCGGGTCGATGATGGCGATCTTGCCGACGGCGAGCAGGAGGATCGCGAGCAGCGTGCCGAGGGCGCCGACGATGATGCCCTCGATCACGAACGGCCAGCGGATGAACCAGTCGGTCGCGCCGACGAGCTTCATGACCTCGACCTCGCGGCGCCGCGCGTAGAGCGACAGCCGGATCGTGTTGGCGATCAGGAAGATCGACGCGGCGATCAGCAGGGCGGCGAGCGTGCCGGCCATCAGCTTCACGAAGCGCGTGACCTGGAGGATCTTCGTCGTGTCGTCGCGGCGTGTGCGGACCTCGTCGATCGAGCGGTCGATCGGGGTGCTGCCGCCGCCGGCGGCTTCGGGCGCGAGCGCGGAGGCGATCTTCAGCACGTCGTCGGGGTTCTCCGGCGTCACGCGGAAGGTGTCCGGCAGCGGGTTCGCGCCGAGCAGCGCGAAGGCCTCGGGGTCCTTCTGGCGCTGCTGCTGGTAGGCCGTCTGCTTGGAGACAAACTCGACGCGCTTGACGTTCGGCGTCTCGAGCAGCTGCGCACGCACCCGCGCGATGTCCGACTGCGACGCGTCTCTCGTCAGATAGACGTCGACCAGCACGCGCTTGCGCACGTCGTTGGCTGCGCCGGTCGTCGCCTGGACGATCGGTATGAAGACGCCGATGACCAGCATCGTCAAGAGGATCGTCGCGAGCGCCGCGAAGCTGGGGGCGGCGTTGCGGCGCAGGGCGCGCGTGGCCTCGCGCGTGGAGAAGCCGAGCTTCACGACTGTTCGATCGTCGGCGAGGTCTCGGGCAGGCCGTCGCGCATGCGCACGGCGAACTCGCGGGTCGACTCGTCACGCACATAGGAGCCGGTCGCCTCGTCGCGCACGATGCGGCCCTGCGAGAGCTCGATCACGCGGCGGCGCATCTTGTCGACCATCGAGTTGTCGTGGGTGGCGACCAGGACCGTGGTCCCGGCGCGGTTGATGCGGTAGAGCAGCTGCATGATCCCGATCGACGTCTCGGGGTCGAGGTTGCCGGTCGGCTCGTCGGCCAGCAACAGCGGCGGGTGGTTCACAAACGCGCGCGCGATCGCAACGCGCTGCTGCTCGCCGCCTGAGAGCTGGTCGGGATAGTTGTGCAGCTTCGTCGAGAGCCCGGTGAGGCGCAGGATGTCCGGCACCTTCGCGCGGATGTCCTTGCGTGTGCCGCCGGTGACCTGCAGCGCGTACGCGACGTTGTCGTGCACGGTGCGGTTCGGCAGCAGCTTGAAGTCCTGGAAAACGACGCCGATGTTGCGGCGGTAGTACGGGACGCGCTTGCGCTCGATCTCGGCGAGGTCGCGGCCCGCGACGTGGATCGTGCCGGCGGTCGGCTCGAGCTCCTTGATCAGCAGGCGCATGATCGTCGACTTGCCCGAGCCGGTCGAGCCGACGAGGAAGGCCCATTCCCCGCGCCCGATCGAGAAGGTCGCCTGATCCAGGCCGATCGCACCGACGTCGTAGCGCTTCTCGACGCCGCGGAACTCGATCACGGAGGACCCGGCGGGGCTCGCTCTGTGCGGCACGGCGACACGCGCAGCGGTCACCGGGGCGTGCTCGGCGGCGGCGCGGCGGGAGAGTCGGGAGTTCCCGGTCTTCACGGCCATTCGGCTCCGGACACTAGCGTGCGCACGGCGTCGGCGACCAGGCGCGGGCCTCTGCTGCAAGCACTTTTGCAGGGATTTCCCACGTCCGTCACGCCGCGCCGGCGGCAAGCGTCCTGGACTGGACTCGCACAGCAGGACGAGAACAGGACGCTTCTCGCCGCTGAGCGGGGCGCGGCGGCGCTACGGTTCGCGCATGACCGCGATCTCCACCTCCGTGGCCCCGAACGGGCTTCCGATCCACCGCCTGCAGCTCGACGGCACGCGTGCCGTCACCGCGCTCGTCGCGTTCGACGCCGGGGCGCGCAGCGAGCGCCCGGAGGAGAACGGGATGGCGCACTTCCTCGAGCACCTTGTCTTCAAGGGCGGCGAGAAGTTCGCCGACTACAGAGCGGTCAACGAGACCGCCGAGCGGATCGGCGGCCAGCTGAACGCGTACACGAGCCACGACCTCGTCGCCTTCCACATCACAGTGCGCGCCGAGCGCGCACTGGAGGCGATCGACTTGCTGACGGACTTCGTCGGCCGTCCGCGGCTCGACGCGGAGGAGCTGGACCGAGAGCGCGGCGTCGTGATCCAGGAGATCGCGCGCTCCAACGACCAGCCGGCGACCGTCGCCGAGCACCTGATCGCCCACGCCGCCTTCGGCGAGCACCCGCTCGGGCGCTCGGTGCTCGGGCCTGTGGAGCACCTGCGCGACACGTTCACGCGCGAGGGGATCGTCGCCTTCCGGGAGCGGCGCTGGGCGGGAGCGCGCGGCGGGGCGTTCGTCGTGGGGAACCTCGAGCACCTCCCTGCGAACGGCGCCCTCGACGAGCTGTTCGGCCGCTTCCCCTCTCTGCCCGAGCCCGAGCCGTTCGAGGCGGCGCCGCCGCTGCACGCGCGCACGCTTGTGGAGGAGCGCGACTCCAACCAGTCGCACCTGCGGATGTCCTACCGGCCACGCATCGACACGAGCGACCGCGCCCAGCGCGCCGCACTGACGATCTACGCCACCCTGCTCGGCGGCTCGATGGGCTCGCGCCTGTTCGACGAGATCCGCGAGCAGCGCGGCCTCGCCTACTCCGTCTACGCGCTCTCGCACAACAGTGCGGACGTGCCGATCCTGCAGCTGTCGGCCGGGCTCGACTCGAGCAAGTGTGTCGAGGCCTACCGGCGGATGCGCGAGATCGTCACCGAGCTGCGCGACGAAGGTCCGCGCGAGGAGGAGGTCGAGCGCGCCCGCGCGTACGCCGCCGGGGCGCGCGTGCTCGCGTTCGAGAACACCAACGCCGTCGCCCGCCACGCCGCGCAGCAGACGATCCTGTTCGGCGAGGAGATCGACCCCGACCTCGCGATCGCCGCGCTCGACGCCGTCACCTACGACGACGTCGTCGCCATCGCCCGTGACGTCGCGGACGAGCTGGCGGTCGCTTGCGTGGGGCCGCACACGGCAGAGGACTTCGCCTAGCGCCGCACGCAACTTCGCCGGCGAGACGCCGTTCTCGCTGGCATGAAGCGCACCGCGACCTTGATAGTCGCCCTCCTGGCGCTCGCCGCGGGCACCGCCCACGCCGCCTTCCCAGGCCGAAACGGGGCGATCGTCTACGGCTACGTCGATGGCAGCTACGGATGGGACGACCAGCTCGGCAGCGAAGCCAACTTCGTCGAGAAGAGCATCCGCGTGCGCACGGGGCGCGACGAGTCGCGCTTCCTGACCGGCTGCACCGAGGTCTACCTGTCCGACAGCGCCTGCGACCGGAAGTCGTTCAGCGACCCGGCGCTCTCACCTGACGGCGAGCGCGTGGCGCTCGATGCCGGGGCGTCGCTCGCGCTCGTGAACTTCGACGCCAGCGACTTCCACCTCCTGCCCGCACACGGTCAGGACGACGGCACGCCGGCGTTCTCACCGAACGGCTCACAGCTCGCGTTCGGCTCCGGCGCACCGTTCCGCTACGGGCAGCCATCGCATCGCAGCGTCTGGATCGGGGACGCGGACGGCGCCGACGCTCGCCGGCTCGTCGAAGGCGACGCGCCGGCCTGGTCGTCGCGCAGCTGGATCGCGTTCGTGCGCCAGCGCACGGTCTACCGCATCCGCCCTGACGGCAGGGGTCTGAAGCTGCTCGCCCGCAACTCGGTCGCGCCCGAATGGTCACCGGACGGCCGGCGGCTCGCCGTCTCCTCCTCCGGTGTGCGGAACCGCGGAACGAGGCGCATGATCCGCCGCGCCGGCGTGATCGTGATGGACGCCGACGGCGCCCGTGCCCACCTGCTCCGCGCTGACGGAGCGACGGAGAGCCCGAACGAGATCGCCTGGTCACCGGACGGCAGACGCCTGCTGATCCTGTCCGACGACCTGATGACGATCGACCTCAGGGGCAGGCTCGTCGGCGACCTCGGCGAGAGCTATTACGACGGCGCCGAGGACGTGTGGGAGATGAACGGCATCGCCTGGCAGCCGCTGCCGCGCTGACGAGCTGCAGCGCCTCGCGAGCCCACCCGAACGGCCGGATTGCGCTCGCGCCGGCCGCTCGGGGAGAATCCGGCGCTGTGCCGCTGGAGCCCGACAAGCTGGAGGAGCTGAACCTGCGCGAGCTGCGCCGCTACGTCGAGCGGGTCGGGGACCGCTGGCCGATCTCGCAGGCGCTCGTGGGTGGCGCACGCGTCGACGACGCCAACGGGGCCCCGCCGCAGCGCGAGCGCGGGCCAGAGTGGGTCGTCGTGCTCGTCTCCGACTACTTCGACGGCGTCCCGTGGCTCGAGCGCGTCTACCAGGCGGGCTCGCTGTGGGACCGCTCCGAGATGGGCGCCCCCGCCGACGTCCACTGCTACACGTCGCCTGAGTTCGCGCGCAAGCGCGAGCAGCTGAGAGCGGTGAGAGACGCCGCCGAGCGCGGCATCGACGTGCTGGCCCAGCCGGCGTGAGACCGGCCGGGCCTGATACGCCTGCCGTCTAGGAGATCGCGACCATGCGCTCGATCGGCACGCGGGCGCGCTCCGCGACCGCGGGGTCGACCTTGACCTCGAACCGGTCCGAGAGCAGCGCGTCGCGCAGCTTCGGCAGCGTGATCATCTTCATGTACTTGCAGCTCGCGCGCTCGTTGGCGGCGATGAACTCGACGTCCGGCGCCGCCTCGCGCAGCGGGTAGAGCATGCCGGTCTCGGTCGCGACGATCACCGCGCCGTCGCGACCCCTGCGCTCCTGCGCGAATCTCAGCATCCCGCCGGTCGAGAGCATGTGCACGCCCTCGGCGTCGACGTCGCCGGCGGCGACGTACTCCATGACGCTCGTCGAGCAGCCGCACTCCGGGTGGATCAGGAAGTCCGCCCCTGGATGCGCCGCCCGCACGGCGGTGATGTCGTCCGGGCGGATGCCGGCGTGCACGTGGCACTCGCCGTCCCACACGTGCATCGTGCGGCCGGTGCGCTTCTCGACGTAGGCGCCGAGGAACATGTCCGGGCCGAACAGGATCTCCACGTCCTCGCCGTGCTCGCGGTAGATGTGCTCGACCACCGCGACCGCGTTCGAGGAGGTCACGCAGTAGTCCGTCTCCGCCTTCACCTCGGCGGTCGTGTTGACGTACATCACGACGAGCGCGCCGGGATGCTTCGCCTTCCAGGCGCGCAGCTGCTCGGCCGTGATCGAGTCGGCCAGCGAGCAGCCGGCGTCGGCGTCGGGGATCAGCACGCGCTTCTCGGGACAGAGGACCGAGGCGGTCTCGGCCATGAAGTGCACGCCGCAGAAGACGATCACGTCCTGGTGGGCCTTCGCGGCCTGCTGGGAGAGCCCGAGCGAGTCGCCGACGTAGTCGGCCACGTCCTGGATCTCGGGCAGCTGGTAATTGTGCGCGAGGATGACGGCGCCGCGCTGAGCGGCCAGCTCGCGCACCTCAGCCTGCAAGGCCGGGATGTTCTCGAGCATGAGTGGACCGACATTCGCACTTGGTGTTTGCACCATGGGGAGGCTCATGAGAGTGGCTCCAATATGAGGGACAGGTCGAGTGCGGGGGCCGAGTGCGTCAACGCCCCGATCGATATGAAGTCTACCCCCGTCTCCGCGATCTCCCGGAGCGATTCCAGCGTCACGCCGCCGCTCGCCTCCAGCGACGCGCGGCCTGCCGTGCGCTCCACCGCCGCCCGCATCGTGGCGAGGTCCATGTTGTCGAGCAAGATGCGCGGAGCCCCCGCCGCGAGCGCCTCGTCGAGCTCCTCCAGCGACCGCACCTCGACCTCCAGCGGCAGGTCGGGCCGCGCCGCGCGGGCTCTGCGGACCGCCTCCCCCACCCCGCCGGCCGCAGCCGCGTGGTTCTCCTTGATGAGGATCTCGTCGAACAGGCCGATGCGGTGGTTCGTGCCGCCGCCGAAGTAGACGGCGGCCTTCTCCGCCATCCGCAGGCCGGGGGTCGTCTTGCGCGTGTCGAGGATGCGGGCGCCCGTGCCGTCGACCTCTCTGACGCAGCGAGCGGTGAGCGTGGCGATGCCCGACAGGCGGCCGAGGAAGTTGAGCGCCGTGCGCTCCGCGCCGAGCAGCGCGCGCGCATCGCCGCGGACGAACAGCACCGGGTTGCCGGCGGGCTGCCAGACGCCCTCCGGCGTCTCGGAGCGGACGCGTGCGGTGGGATCCAGCGCATGGAACGCCAGCTCGGCGTAGCCGATCCCGTAGATGACGCCGGGCGCCTTCTGGCGGATCAGCGCCTTCGCGCGGGCTTCAGCGGGGATCGTCGCCTCGGCGGTCACGTCGCCTTCGCCGAGGTCCTCGGCGAGCGCGCGGCCGACGACCTCAGGCGCCTCCTCGGGGAAGTCCGGCAGCACGCGGGGACGGTCGGACGCGGGCGTCAGGTCACGCATCGCGCAGCACCGTGATGGTCCCGAACGACGGGTCGCTCGCGCCGTGCAGGCGCGCGCCGGCGGCCGCCAGCTCGCGCAGATAGGCGACGACCTCCGCGCGGATCCGCTCGCCCGGCAGCAGCGCCGGGATCCCAGGCGGGTAGCCCGCAATCGCCTCGCACGAGACGCGGCCGAGCGCCGCGTCGACGGCGACGACCTCCGTCTCGCCGAGGAACGCGTCGCGCGGCGGCACGGCCAGCTCGCTCCCGAGCACGGGGGCGCGCACGACCGGCGCCTGCGCCGGCTCGATCGGCCGCGCGATCTCGGCGACGGTTGCACCGAGATCGTGCACGAGCCGATCGAGCGCGTCGACCTGCTCGTGCACGCCGAGCACGAGCACGAGCGTGGCGTGCGTGGCCAGCTCGACGTGGATGTCCGAGCCCGCCCGCAGCGCCGCGGAGACGTCGTAGCCCGTGCGGCCCGTGCCGCGCACGTCGATCACGAGTCGCAGCGGGTCCCAGCCGGCGACCCCCGGCTGGCCGACCAGCCGCTCACCGACCACGGCGCACCCGGGTACGGCGTCGATCGCAGCACGCGCGTGCGCGGCCGCCGCGAGCGTCTTGGCGAGCAGTGCCTGCCCGTGGACCGCCAGCTGACGGCGCGCGGCGTCGAGTGAGGCCAGCAGCAGCGAGCTGGGGCTCGTCGAGCGCACGAGCCGGACCGCGCGCCCGACCGTCGCCGTGTCGACGCGGACCCCGTCCCGCCCGCCCGCGACGTGGAGCATCGCCGCCTGCGTGAGCGCGCCGACGATCTTGTGCGTCGAGGTGATGACCGCGTCGGCGCCGAGCATGAGCGCCGACTGCGGCACGCCGGGATGGAAGCCGAAGTGCGGACCCCACGCCTGGTCGACGACGAGCGCGGCGCCGGCCGCATGCGCAACCTCCGCAAGCCCCGCCACGTCCGCGCACATCCCGTAGTAGGTCGGCGAGACGACGAAGGCCGCCCGCGCGTCCGGCGCGCGCTCGAGCGCCGCGCGCAGCGCGTCGGGCGTGACGCCGTGCGCCATGCCGAGCACGTCGTCCGTCTCCGGCGCGACGAACGCCGGCATCCCGCCCGAGAGGACGAGCCCGTCGATCAGGCTCGCATGCGCGTTGCGCTGCAGCACGACGCGCGTCCCCGGCCCGGCCAGTGCGAGGCAGAGCGCGTGGTTGCCCTGCGTCGCGCCGTTCGTAAGGAACCAGGACTGCTCCGCGCCATATGCGGCCGCCGCCAGCTCCTCCGCCTGCGCATAGGGCGTCGGCTCCGGCCCGACGTCGATCCCCTCGGTGTCCTGCGGCACGTCGAGCAGCAGCGCGCGCTCCCCGAGCGCCCAGCGCAAGCCGGGGTCCGCACCGGACCCGCCCTTGTGGCCGGGGACGTGGAAGCGTGTGGGGCCGCGGAAGCCGTAGGCGACCAGCGCGTCGAGGTAGGGCGCTGTCGGCTGTCGCCCGTTCGCCGTGGCCGGGTCCCGCGCCGGCGGACCCGGTTCGTTCATCGCCCTGCCGCCCGCAGCAGCTCCGCGCGCACGAAGCCGTCGAGGTCGCCGTCGAGCACGCGGTTCGCGTCGCCCATCTCGAAGTTCGTGCGGTGGTCCTTGACCATCGTGTATGGGTGCAGCACGTAGGAGCGGATCTGCGAGCCGAAGTTGACGTCCTGTGACTCGCCCTTCTCGCGCGCCAGCTCCTCGGCGCGCTCGCGCTCGCGCTGCTCGACGAGCTTCGAGCGCAGCATCTTCAGCGCGGCTGAGCGCTTGTCGTCAGGGTTCGGACCCTGATCTTTTGTTTGGCCCCCCCGTACGGGTGGCCGAAGCGGTTCCTATGGGGACCCGGCTCCGTTGTCCTCGCCCGCGCGGCGCAGCAGCTCC